>JAITLF010000224.1 GCA_031278025.1 Treponema sp. | reverse complement strand
GGCCTGAAAACCGGCCCTTATGCGTCTACATTATGGACAGACCTGAATTAATCAGCGCTTCCCTGGTTCCGGTTTTATCGGAGCTTTCTGGGGAGGCTTTGTCGGAGTTCAATGTGTTTCCAGCGAGGTTTTGCCGTGCTTTGATAAGATGGGTGGACATTTCTTCGGCAGCTCGTTTTTCATCGCCGACGCGGATAGCTTCAAATATAGCAATGTGATCCTCAATGCTTTTTGCCGGCTGGCCGGGAATTTCGAGGGTTGCTTTACGGGATTCGGTTAAAACTTCCGCCACGAGCTTCATGATAATGGCGAAGGCCTTGTTTTGGGATGCCTGTGCGATTTCCAGGTGGAACTGATTATCTCCCTCTATGCCGTTGCCCCCGTTCTCAACATCGGCTTGCATATTGAGAATCGTGCTATAGATCTGGGATAACTGCTGTTTTGAGGCGTTTCTTGCGGCAAGGGTAGCCATGTGGATTTCCAGGTGCTGGCGTACCTCTATGATGTCCGCAGCCAGCGTTTTGTCCTGAGCAACCATGGCGGAAAGGGGGGATAGAATATGCTCCAGAGATATGGAATTGACGTAGTTGCCCCCTCCGGTAACGGAATAAATATAGCCCATACTTTCCAAAGCCCGTAACGCCTCCCGAAGGGATGTTCTGCTCACCCTCATCTCTTCGGCAAGTGTCCGCTCGGGGGGCAGCCGTTGCCCTGCCGTCAATTCACCTGAGCGGATGCGCTGAACAATAATATCAACAACTTCTTCGTATATTCTTTTGTGTTGTAATGGTTCAAACATAAATCCTCCAAATTGGTTTCTAAATAATACCAATTTTGCTGTTGTAATACCAGTTTTAATTTGTTATAATGATTCTGTCAAGTCTTCAGGCAACTTTTTTTTCGGAGGTATCAAGTTTGAAAGAAAAGCACTACAGCAAGGAACTCCTGCTGGATATTTATTTGGTAATGAAACAGATCCGTTTATTTGAGGAAACCGCGTTCCGTTTTTTCCAGGAGAACAAGCTGCGCGGTTCGGTACACCTCTGTATCGGTCAGGAAGCGATCAGCGCTTCGGTCATGGCCCTTATCAATGATGGGGACTATATCACCTCTACCCATCGCGGTCATGGCCACGGTATCGCCAAAAGTCGGGACTTGAAGAGCGCTTTCTCTGAGCTTATGGGCAAAGAAACTGGATTCTGTCACGGAAGGGGCGGTTCCATGCATATCTGCGATCTGGCCAGGGGAAACCTGGGAGCAAACGCCATTGTCGGCGGCGGCCTGCCCATTGCGGCCGGAGGGGCGCTGGCCCAAAAGATGCGAAAAAACGGCCATATTACTGTGGCGTTTTTTAGTGACGGCGCCTCTAACCAGGGGACTTTTCACGAATCTCTCAACCTGGCTTCGGTTTGGAAACTGCCTTTGATTTTTGTCTGCGAGAACAACGGCTTCGGTATTTCAACGCCCCAGAGTCAATCCACCGCAGTAAAGGATATTGCCGACCGGGCTTCGAGTTATGCCATGCCCGGTTATGCAGTGGACGGGAATGATGTTATCGCCATGCTGGATACCTTTTCCGTCTGTCTTGAACGGGCGCGGAAGGGCGAGGGGCCTTCCCTGATTGAGGCCAAAACCTACCGCTGGAAAGGACACTGGACCGGCGACCCGGAAGTCTACCGGACCAAGGAAGAAGTGGCGGCCTGGATGGAAAAATGTCCTATTAAACGGCTGCGGGCTTATCTTTTGGAAAAGGAAATTGCAGGGGAAAAGGATTTAGAGCTTATTGATGAGCAGGCCCGGCAGGAAGTTGATGAGGCGGCGCGGTTCGCCCTGGCGAGTCCCGATCCGGATCCCGCCCAAGTGATGGACGGTATGTACGTGGAAGGATGGTTTCCCAAATGAGCGTAAAAACCTATGCAATCGCAATTCGGGATGTACTGGCGGAAGAGATGCGCCGGGACCCGGAGGTCTTTATTATGGGCGAGGATATCGCCAAACAGGGAGGAATCTTCGGCTGTACCCGGGGCCTCCTGGATGAATTTGGTGAAGAAAGGGTGCGGAATACACCTATTTCAGAAAATACCTTTGTAGGCGCCGGAGTAGGCGCCGCCAGTGTCGGCATGCGGCCGGTAGTGGAACTTATGTACATGGATTTTCTTTACCTCGCCATGGATCAGGTCCTTAACCAGGCAGCGAAGATCCGGTATATGTTCGGCGGTAAAGTTACGGTACCCCTTGTAATCCGGGGGCAGCAGGGGATAGGCCGGGGCAACGGCACCCAACATTCCCAGTCTGTCGAATCAATGATGATGAACATTCCAGGGATCAAGGTAGTGTGTCCCTCAACGCCGGCTGACGCTGCGGGTCTCCTGCGGACCGCAATTCGGGACGATAACCCGGTACTGTTCTTTGAGCATAAGGCCCTTTACGCGACCAAGTGTGAAGTTCCGGATGAACCGGAATTCCTTCTTCCCTTCGGTAAGGCTGAAATTGTTCGGGAAGGCGCCGATGTTACCATCGTCGCCAATTTCCTCTACCGGGGGAAATCCCTGGAGGCGGCGGAACTCCTCGCCAAGGGGGGTATTTCCGCCGAGGTGATAGACCCCCGAACCTTGGTGCCTCTGGACACGGAAACTATCGTAGGGTCGGTAAAAAAAACCGGCCGGCTCGTTACGGTTCACGAAGCCCACCGCGAAATGGGCTGGGGTACCGAAGTGGCCGTCCGGGTGACGGAGCAGGCCTTTCAGTATCTGGACGCCCCGCCGGTACGGGTGGGTTCCAAGATGTGTTCCCTCCCCTTTAACCTGGGGCTTGAAAACGCGGTGGTTCCCCAAGTGGCGGACATTGTGGCGGCGGCCAAAACCACCCTGCATTTACCCGGTTAAGGAGAGAGCGCGATGGCGGAACGGATAATCCTGCCCAAGCAGGGGTTACAGATGACGGAAGGAACCATCATTGAATGGTTCGTTGAAGAGGGGGGTGAAGTTGTCCAGGGGAAGCCCCTTTTTGAAATGGAAACCGATAAGGCGACCATCACCGTAGACGCCGAAGTGTCCGGCATCCTTTTAAAGATAATCGCCGGCGCAGGCGAGGTGGTTCCCATAGCCCAAACCATAGCCATTGTGGGTAAGGCTGGGGAGGATATTTCCAATCTCCTGGCAGAGGCCCAGGGCGGTATTTCAGCCGGCGCTGTTCCCGGCCCGGCGGGACAAACTGCCGCCGGTGGAAGTACCGGTATGACCGGATCAGGCCCGGCAGTACCCGTCGGCGCTACGGTAACGGCAGATGCCGCGTCCGGGGGCCGGGTTTTCATATCGCCTCGTGCAAAGACCCGGGCCGGAGAGCTTGGGATAGATTACCGAACTATTCGGGGATCCGCTCCTGACGGGATGATCGTTGAGCGGGATATTCTGCGGGCGGCCTCCGAAACCTCCCCAGCGTCCCCCCTGGCGAAGAAGATCGCGGAGCGGTCGGGGCTTAACCTTGCCGAAATCCGGGGCACCGGCATCCGGGGTAAGATCATGCGGGATGACGTGATTCGCGCACGGGATGCGGGAGGCCGGCGCAATCTTATACCGGTGAAGGGGATGCGGAAAATTATCGCTGAACGGATGCGGCAAAGCCTCAGTGAAAATGCTCAGGCCGCCCATCGAATTTCCGTACGGATGGACGAAGCCCTCCGGGTGAGGCTGGCCCTGGAGAAAGCCGTGGGCTTTAATGATCTTATCGCGCTGGCGGCGATCCGCGCCCTCCTTGATTTTCCCATGATAAACGCCGAACTTACTTCCGGGGGGATCTGGCAGAAGGATTTTGTAAACCTGGGGATAGCGGTGGCGGTGGATAACGGGCTTATCGTGCCGGTGGTAAAAAACGCGGATCTGCTCTCCCTCAGAGAGCTTTCGGCGGCGATAAAGGAACTTGCTGAAAAATCCAGAACCGGTAAGCTCAGGCCCGACGAGTACAGCGGGGGAAGTTTTACTATCTCGAACCTGGGCATGTTCGGCCTTGAAGAATTTGTGGCCATCATTAACCCCCCCGAAGCGGGGATCCTCGCGGTGGGTAAAATTGAAGATACCGCGGTGGCTGTAAATGGCAGTGTGGAGATCCGCCCGGTGATGAAGTTGACTCTCTCCTACGATCACCGGATTATCGACGGCGCTCCGGCGGCTCAATTTCTCGTCCGCATTAAGGAGTATCTTGAGAATCCATACAAATTGCTGTAGGCCGTATCATATGGGACAAAACGAAGGAGGAATCTATGTTTACACTGAAAGGTAAGACAGCCCTTATCACCGGAGGAGCGGGAGGCATAGGCGCGGCCTGCGCCAAAATGTTTGCCCGGCATGGGATTGGCGCCATGACCATCACCGATGTGCGGAAAGGAAACCTGTTGCGGACCGCCGGGGAAATTGAAAAAGAAACGGGACTTACATGCATCAGCATTGATGCCGACATCCGCAAAGAAGAGTCGGACTCCCTCCTGGTAGCGGAAGCGGCGGACAGGATGGGCCGGCTGGATATTCTGGTAAACTGCGCCGGGATCTCCCGGATGGGTAAACTCTACGATGTGACCGAAGAGCAGTGGGATTTCACCTTTGACATCAACGTCAAAGGGCTCTTTTTTATCTGCCGGGAAGCCTTCAAGGTAATGGAGAAGCAGAGGAGCGGTTGCATCATCAATCTGGCATCCCAGGCCGCCCGGGGAGGCGGCATCCTGGTTACACCCGATTATCCCTCCTCCAAAGCGGCGGGGCTTACCCTTACCAAGAGCCTCGCCAAACTTGGCGCCTCTAACAGTATCCGGGTCAACACCGTTTCTCCCGGCCTCATCGCCACGGAGATGACTTCCTCTTTCGGCTACGATCCGGTTGCCGTACCTCTGGGGCGGATCGGCTCAGGCGACGATGTGGCGGGGGCGGTACTCTTCCTTGCCAGTGATTACGCCTCCTACATTACCGGGGCCTGTATTGATGTCAACGGCGGAATCGCCATGATCTAGGAGTTCCGGGTGGTAGTTTCCACTCCCGTCCCCGGCTGGCTTGTGGGCGCGCCGTGGGGCCCTTGGAAACAAAAAAGCCAGGGTTGGTGTTGCCAACCCTGGCTTTTTTGATCGCACACCGCTTTTTATAACTCGTGTACCCACTTTTACAACTCGTAACCCTCTCGGTGTTCCCGCCACCTTGCCTTTTTTATCATACTTTCTGCATCACCACCCCAAAAAGAGCGGTTTCCCGTCAGGAAAGAGCGGTTTCCTGTCGGGAAAGAGAGGTTTCCTATCAGGAAACCCGGTTTTCCTGGAATTTTATAGTTTCCCATAAAGGAGGAAAATATGGCGGATTGGCTTCCGGCGAAGGAACAGGATTTAGTGGAATTATGCCAAACCTGGACGGCGACCCTGAGGGAGGGGGCGGCGGACCCGCCGGGGTCCGCCCGCACTCCACGGGGCGCTGTCCGGCCCCTGCGGACCCCTCCCTGCTCCCCACGGGGCTCTGCCCCGCAACCCCCGCCGGGGGTCCACACCTTACATGATGGCTGGATACACTTCCAAATCACCTGAAGGCTTTCAGTCCGGTATTCTTTTTTATTAACTATGGCCCTGAGTAACCATCATACTTTCTGCATCACCACCAACCTCTCTTTACAACTCGTACATCGCCCTTTACAAGCCGCAGGCCACGTCCGCCCTGGCCGGGAGTATCTCCTTCAGAATTTCAAGGATATGGCTGGTGCTCTCCGCTATATGTACCCCCGCGTCCCGAAGGGCGGCTTCCTTGTTTTCGGCGCTGCCCGCTCCATCGGCGGAAACAATCGCCCCGGCGTGTCCCATGTTCTTGCCTTTGGGGGCATTTTTACCGGCGACAAGGGCCACCACCGGTTTGGTTACCTGGGCCTTGATATATTCCGCAGCGATCTCCTCTTCGCTCCCCCCTATTTCCCCGATAAGCACGATCGCCTTTGTCTGCTCATCCCGCTCAAAATCCGGAAGCAGGTCAACAAAGGTGGAACCGGGGATCATGTCCCCCCCTACGCCAATACAGGTCGACTGGCCTATCCCCGCCGCAGTCATCATCATCACCGTCTCGTAACAGTTGGTGGCGCTCCGGGACATGATTCCCACGGTCCCTTCGGTATAGTACCGGTGGGCCATGAACCCCGCCTTGCACTTTCCCGGAGAGATGATCCCAAAGGAGTTGGGTCCAAAGAGGCGCAGTCCCTTCTGGCGGGCGATATAGTAACACTTCATCATCCCGTGTACCGGGGTATGTTCGGAGATGGTGATGATTAGGGGAATCCCCGCATCGGCGGCCTCATAGACCCCACGGGGAGTAAACCGGGCGGGAACAAAAAGGATTGTCGCATTGGGCTGGGTTTTGTCCACCGCTTCCCGCACCGTATTGAAGACCGGCACCCGTACCGTTTCGGCGCCGGGGGAAAAACAGAGATCCTGCCCCCCCTTGCCGGGAGTTACCCCGGCGACTACCCGCGTGCCGTATTCCAGCATAGTCTCCGTATGGAACATCCCCTCCCGTCCGGTGATTCCCTGTACCAGGAGCCTCGTATTTTTATCAATGAGTATGCTCATTCCGCGCCTCCTTTCGTCCCCGCCGGGCCGCCCTCCCGGCTTTCCTGCTGAAGCCGGTGTATAAGCTCCACGGATTTCGGGATCCCCTCGGCAACCGCGATGGGGAGGCCGCTTTCGGCCACGATCCGGGTAGCCGCTTCCTTGTTGGTCCCCTCCATGCGGAGGACGAGTTGTTTGGCGGCCCGGCCCGGCCCGGCTTGGGCACCTGCCTGCACCATGGCGGCGCAGGCTCCCCGCGCGACTTCATCACACCGGGTGATACCGCCAAAGATGCAGATAAAAACCGTCCCGATTCGCTCCCGGCTGAACATGATGGCTACCGCACGGAAGATCCGCTCCGCCGTGGCACCGCCCCCCAGGTCCAGGGCCGCATGGACCTTCATCCCCTTTTGGGCGATCAAATCAATACAACTCATCAACATTCCCGAACCGTTGGACATAACCCCTATGGCGCCCTCCTCGGCCATGGGAACAAAGTGGAAATTCACCTTCCGCGCTTCAATAACCTGGGGATCCTCTTGCAACTTTTCCCGGAAGGCGAGAATATCCGGCAGACTCGGCAGGGCGTTATCATCGATCTCCACCTTAGCGTCCAGGGCGATGAGGGCGCCCCCGGAATTAACTCCCAACGGGTTGATCTCGGTCAGCATGGTATTGTAGCGATAGAACAATTCAAAAAGTTTGTTCATGGTTTCCCGCAGGGCGTCCTTGTCCCTCCTATCCGCCCCGGTCTTATCCAGCGCATATTCGATCGTATAATCCTCCACACCCCGGAAAGGGTCCAGGGGAACCTTGGCGATTCCTTCGGGATGTGCCCGGGCGGTCTCCTCAATATCCATACCCCCCAGGGGAGAAAAAATGAGGATCGGCCCTTTGGAGAAGCGATCCAGCATGATCGAGAGGTACCACTCCCTATCGGCTTTGGCCTTTTCCACGATCATAAGCTCATTTGCCCGGAGTCCCCGAATATCCATGCCGAGCATCTGGCCGCAAAGGCGCTCCGCCTGCTCCGGATTTTCCGCTATCCTGACGCCTCCGGCCTTTCCCCGCCCGCCGATCTGTACCTGGGCCTTGACCACCACCGGATAGGAAAGACCTGCCTTCCGGATTGTATCCGCTATGCCCCCGGACTCCCCAACAACCACCCCCTTCATGGTGGGGATGCCCACCCGCTCCAGCAGGGTCTTGGCTTGATATTCCAACAGTTTCATTGTTGCTTACCTCCTGCCCTCATGCCCAAATTTCCTCATCTCCGGGTTGCCGGGCATCTTTTTTGACGTAGGCGATCCGGGACTTGTTGAAAAGATGATAATAGGAAAGATTTTCGCTGATGGAATTGTTCCCCCAGCTTCCGCAACCCAAGGTGGTGGTGGGGGACAGGGCGTTAAAGAATGATCCGCCGTTCATAGTGGCGCATATCTGGTTTACCAGTATCCGGGAAACCGGCAACCTGCGACTGGTGTACTCAATATGGACGCGGTTGTTGGACTGGACATCCACCGAGTGTCCCGCACCTTCGTAAAGGAGATTTGCCCGGGCTATCTCCACCGCCTCTTCCCAGGTGTCGTATTCGTAGGCGGTCATGACGCAACACATCTTTTCCCTGCTCAGCTCCTCCCCCGCGCCGTATTTGGCGGGTTTCAGGACAACCAGCTTTGTTCCCGGGGGAATCTCTACCCCCGCCAGCTTGGCCACCGCCTCAATGGGCTGACCCACGCTGTACTTGTTCACCTCGCCGTTGGGGAAGAGGGCCTTCCGGAAGGCATCAATTTTGGCGGGATCATCAATAAAAACGGCCCCGCTTTTTACAAAATGTTCAATTATCGCCTTGAAATTTTTCCGGGGCGCGATGATCGTCTGGGTACCGGAACAGATGATGCCGTTATCGAAGATCCGGGAAGCGATTATCTTCTTGGCCGCTTCTTCAAAATCCACATCCTCGTCGATGATGCCCTGAACATTGCCGGGTCCCACGCCGAAACTGGGTTTCCCGCTGGAGTAGGCGGACTTCACCATCGCCGCCCCGCCGGTGGCGATCACCACGTCAACCCTTTTCATGAGTTCCGTGGTAAGCTCCACGGTAGGCTCCTCTATGACCAGAAAAACATCACGGGGAACATCCAGTTTGTCAAATTCCGCATAGTAGAGCTCCGCCATCTGGGTGGCGCATTTTTTGCTCCGGGGATGGGGGGCGATGATGATGGAATTCCCTCCCTTGACGGCAAACATGGCGTTACACATGGGGGTCACAATCGGGTTGGTACAAGGGGTCGCCGCTCCTATCACTCCCATAGGTTTTGCCACGATGGCGATCCCCTCCGTTACGTCGTATTCTAGGATCCCCACGGATCTTTTCCCCCTGATTCCGTGCCAGAGGATTCGGGCCTTCCCCTTGTTCTTATTGATTTTGTCTTCGTAAACTCCCATACGGGATTCTTCCACCGCCATCTTAGCCAAGGGCTCCGCGTTATCGTATACCACCCGGGCCATTACTTTTACAACGGCATCAATTTTTTCCTGAGAATACTCCGCAATCTGCTGCTGGGCCACCCTTGAGCGTTCAACTAATTTCCCGATATTCATGATAATCCTCCTTGCATTTTAGGTGTTTACATACTCTCTCGATAATAAACGAAATTGGTAATACCAATATATCATCCAATCCTACCAATGTCAAGTAATGTGTCAATAACCAGCGATTAGTTCACCCCTCCTAATTAATGGGATTCCTATTCGTTTTGGATGCGAGGTTGTTAAATGAGGCTGTTCCAAACTTGTTCTGCTCAGAGCCCCGATTATTCTGCTCAGAGACGAACTCGTTCTTTTCAGAGACGAACCCGTTCTTTTCCAAGACGAACTCATTCTGTTCAGAGACGAACCCGTTCTGCTCAGAGCCCCGATTGTTCTGTTCTGAACAGAATTTATTCACTTAAATCCATATACATTGAGGTTTTTGAACAGCCTCAATGTAATAGAGAAAAAGAGAACAACCTATGGCGAGTTTAACGGCAAAGGAAGCTCAGTGGCCGGCGTTTAATGTCAGCAGTTTCCTTCGGGATATGACCAGATCCGAAAGTTCTGTATGCATGTCCTTGTCAACCTGGAGGGCTATAGGCAGGATGAAATTCTCTGTCTCATCACAATACCGTTTGATGAACGCCTGTTCCGTATTTAATCCCAGGCCAAGGGCGATCATGTTGCTGATCCTGTCGGCGCATTTGATGAGTTTGGCGTTTGTGCTGCCATGCTCCCGAATTCTCAGCAAAAATTCGCTTTTACTTTCCCCCTTTTTTCTGGTTACTTCCATCACCATGTTGTAAACGTCGGGACCCTCGGAATCCGCCCCGATAACGAGGCTGCGGTCAAAGTCTTCCAAATCCTCAATGAGATCGTGGATAAGGGCCGCTTTATGCAGGACGGAGTCCACATACCCGTAATCAATAAGAATGGTACGGGTTTCCATTTGGTGACGGAACTGGTTTCCGCTGGATTTCCGGCTCTTGCAAATCAGCATGGTTGCCAGGGCGACATACGGGGCGGTAATCATATTCGTCAATTTTATCCGCTTATCATCGGTCATTAACACAATAGGCCTCCTTCAGCAAAAAATTAAGATTAAACGAATTATTAGCATGTATTGCATAATAAGAGGGAGAATTTTCCGGCATCCACACCGAGTACGGGGTTATTACGGTGCGGAGACGGCCGCTGTTCCGGATGCGGCGACTTCCGGTTCGACGCCGCTTTCCCCCGGTCCGGGATGAATGGTAATGGTATCACCGACAAGGTCGGCGCTAAAGGTAACGCCGGGGGAGTAGTTCCCTTCCAGGAGGAGATGGGACAAGGGGTCTTCCAGTTCCTTTTGGATGGTTCGCCGCATGGGACGGGCACCGTATTTGGGGTCCCAGCCCTTCTTGATGAGAAGTCGCCGGGCGGCGGGGGATATTCTGATGAAGAAGCCCTGTTCGGCCAGGCGTTGGGAGAGTTCTCCTATCTGTATGTCCAGGATGGCTTCCACCTGCTGTTCATTCAGGGTGTTGAATACCACGATGTCGTCTATCCTGTTGATGAATTCGGGGTTGAAAAGACGACGCAGTTCCGAAAGGGCGGCGGCCTGTATCTCTTCGATAGACATGATCCCTGAGCCGGTCCCAAACCCAAGTCGGGAATCCCGGGATATTTCCCGTACGCCGGCGTTACTGGTCATGATGATCACCGTGTTCCTGAAATTCACCGTATGTCCCAGACTGTCCTTGAGTTCCCCTTCCTCAAGCATCTGGAGGAGCAGATTGAACACATCGCGGTGGGCTTTTTCGATCTCATCAAAGAGGATCACCCGATAGGGGTTCCTGCGTATCTTCTCGGTCAGGATTCCCCCCTCCTCATAGCCTATATACCCCGGCGGCGCTCCGATAAGGCGCGATGCGTTATGTTTCTCCATGAAGTCCGACATGTCGATGCGGACCAAGGCTTCCTCGGACCCGAAAAGATAGGCGGCCAAGCGTTTTGCCAGCAGGGTTTTCCCCACGCCTGTGGGCCCCAGGAAGATGAAGGAACCCATGGGCCGCCGGGGGGACGCGATTCCTGCCCGGGACCGTCTGATGGAAGAGGCTATGCGGTTAACCGCATCATCCTGGCCGATGACCGCCCGGTGAATCTCATCCTCAATCTTCAGGAGGCGCCGGGACTCCTGTTCTTCCAAATGCATCAAGGGGATGCCGGTGGCCTCGGATACCACCCGGCGTATGTCTCCTTCGTTGACCTTCACCCGCCCGGTACAGGCCGCCCGTTCCCAGGCTTCCTTGACCACTTCCAGTCGGGAACGGAGACGCCGCACCCGGTCCCGGATTTCGGCGGCCCGGTCGTAATTTCGGGACGAAACCAACAGGTTCCGTTCTTTGGTTAACATCTGGATTTCCGTCTCAATATCCGTGAATTCCGAGGGCTGAACGGAAAATTCCAGCTTCCGCATGGCTCCCGCCTCGTCAATGATGTCTATGGCCTTGTCGGGCATGAAGCGGCCCGGAATGTAGCGCTGGGCAAGCCTAACCGCCGTAACCACCGCCTCGGGCGCGTATACCACCCGGTGATGATTCTCGTAGCGGCTTTGAAGTCCCTTCAGAATATCAATGGTTTCGTCGGCGGTTGGCTCCTCCACCATAATGGCCTGAAAACGCCGTTCCAAGGCGGCATCCCGTTCAAAGTGCTTGCGGTACTCCGCCAGGGTAGTAGCCCCTACACACTGAACTTCCCCACGGGACAGGGCGGGTTTCAACATGTTCGAAGCATCTATGGTTCCCTCGGCCCCGCCCGCGCCTATGACGGTATGAATCTCATCAATAAAGAGGATAACATTCTGGACCCGGGAGACTTCCCGCAGGATCTTCTTGAGCCGCTCCTCGAATTCACCCCGATACTTGGTCCCCGCCACCACCGCACCCATGTCCAGGGACAGGATACGCCGCCCAGCCAGGGCTTCCGGCACATCCGGGCTTACCAGGAAACGGGCAAGCCCTTCCACGATGGCGGTCTTTCCTACACCGGGTTCGCCCACCAGGACGGGGTTGGTCTTGGTACGCCGGGCCAGGATACGGACCGCCCGATCTATTTCTTTACGCCGGCCAATTAAGGGGTCCAGCTTCCCCGCCTTAGCAAGGGCGGTCAAGTCACGGGAGAATTCATCCAGGGTTACGGTCATGCCGGAGGATTGGGAATTCTTTCCCCGGTTCTGATGGTAGAGCTTAAAGTCGTCGGTCTTATACTCCGGACTGAACAGGTAGGATTGAAAACCCTCAACGAACTGATGGACCTCCCCTTCCCACCTGGGGCTTTCACCTCGGGTAAAGGTGGTTTTTACCACCACCCGGAGCATGTCCGTATCCACAGACCGCTGGTCCAGGTAGGCGTGGGCCTGCGAATTCGGTTCCCGCATGGCGGCCAGCAGGAGATGTTCCGTGCCTATATAATCGTTCTTCAAGGCCTGGGCTTCTTCGGCGGCGATTTCCAGCATAGTCCTGGTCCGTTTTGACGGCGACACATCCCCAAACACCAGGGAACCGGCCAGCCGAGGGAGCGCGTTTTCGATAACATGCAAGAATTCCAGGAGATCGATACGCAGACACATCAGGGCTTTACACGCTATTCCCGCTCCATCTTTAAGAAGGGCAATGACGATATGTTCCGGCAAAAGCTGCTCGGAATTAAACCGCCGAGCTTCTTCCTGGGCATCCAGCGTTAAAATGCGCTGCGCCCGCTGTGTCAATCCCTTAAACAAAGAACACCCCCATATACTGTTGCTTGTCTTAATATACCTCACTCTATACAGGGAAACAAGACGGGATGAATCACCGCGGCATCACGCGATTTTCACCAGGTAATGATATAGGTACAGGTATTGGCCCCGTTAGAGCGGCATTCTTTTGTATCGTCGTGGACGATCCGGGCGCCGGGTTCAAATTTACGCGCCATGGCGGTGATGATGCCGTGGTCAAAGGCGCAGGGATAGGGGTTGCAGCTCATGCTGACGATCTTTTTTTCCCTGCCGACGCGGGCATACCCATAATGCCCTATGCCTTCCCTCATGATGCCGGTGCCGGCATCGAAAAGGGGCTTGCCGTTTTTCCGGTGGTTCAGGTGGTACGCCACATCAATCGCCTTGATTCCACTGTCTATATCAACCACCCAGGGGGGAAACCGTGCGTTAGCCGGTATTGAAAGGCCGATATTAAAAAGCACCCGGTCGCCTACCTGCTCCGAGATATTCTTGAACGCCTCAAGCCACGCGGCCTGGGGATACCAGCCCTTCATGTCAATGCGCAATTCCTTGTTGATTACCGTCCCTATATGAACCTGGCTGAAATACCGCCGCGATAGATTCGTAAAATACCCAAGCCCCGCAATGACGGAATACACCGTGGATCCGTCCACCTCAATATCCGGCTCAAAAATTTCAAATTGCATCGATTTTATCCCCCTTCTCTCCCCTTTTTATCCCCTTCCCGCGTTACTCCCTTCCGCAAGATTCCGAATACGCACAATGTGTTCCGCGTTATGGGAGGCGCCTTCGATGATACACTGTACCTCGGCGATTATATCTTCGATATTGTCCATCAAGGCGTTAATCCCCTTGCTCATTTCCGCGGTTTCCTGTTCCAAGCCCTTTACCTCCGACAAGATACGCGAGCTTGAGGCCGAGATGTTACCCATGTCGTCTTTGATCTCCCCGGTAATGTCCTGAAGCTGACGGGTCGCGTCCAGAATTTGTCCCCCGCCGGTTTCCTGCTCCTCCATGGCGTTCTTAATGACCATCTCTTGATTGCGAACATTTTCAACCTGATCAACGATAGCGGCGAACTGTCCCTGGGATTGACCGCTCAACTCGGTCGCCGTAGTGATTTGCTTCTTAATGCCCCGTAGCGTGTCGCTGATGGTTTTGCCCTGGGCGGAAGAACTTTCCGCGAGTTTGCGGATTTCATCGGCCACAACCGCAAAGCCCGTGCCCGCCACCCCCGCATGGGCGGCTTCTATGGCGGCGTTCATGGCAAGCAGGTTGGTCTGCCGGGCGATACTCTGAATCATCTTGCTGGCTTCCAAAAGGGCCTCGGAATCGCCCACCAGCAGCTTCATAATCTCCGTTACTTTCTGAATCCCGTCCTTACCCGCCTCGGACGCGGAAAGAAGCGCGTCCATAGCCGTGCTGTTTTCCCCCAGAATACCGGACACCGATTTGATGTTGGCCAGCATTTCCTCTATTGAGGAAGAAGACTGAATTACCGCCGCCGCCTGGCTGGTAATCAGGGACTCCAGCCTGCCGATGTTCGCGGTGATTTGCGCCGTCTGCCGGGAGATGTCCGAAACCGAAATACCATGATTAATCGCCTTGGAAACCAGCGCAAGGAAGGTTTTGTCCATGCTTGCGGTGGTTCCGGCGGCCGTATTAAGCAGCTTTGCCAGATTATCGGCGGATTTTTGCAATATCCGGGTCTCTTCGGCAATGGCCTGCGCCAGATGCGGGAAACCATCATCCACGACGGCAACAGCCTCCGCTTGAGTGATATGATTCACCGCCTTCACTATTCGACTTTTCAAACTCATACGCTTTTCCCAATGTACGGTGATGCATGACATGAAAGGATGCAGAACAGATTTGCTAGGAAAGAGTATATCCGGCGTAGAGCAAGCGAATCAAGCGTTTACAGCTTTGGGAACGGGGTCTGCGGCTTGTAAAGAGAGTTTTGCGCGCCGCAAAAATAGTTTTGCGCACCGCAAAAGTAGTTTTGCGCTCAAGAAACCCAGGTTTCCTGGAATTATGCCAAACTTGGAGTGCGGCCCGCCGGGGCGCCGCCCCGGCGGGCCGCTAAAAGAACCCTTTGAGGAACGTGGACAGGGCCGGAATATAGGTAACGATAAGGACCACGGCAAGCTGTATAACCAGGAAAGGAAACACGTTTCGGGATGTTTCCACAAACGGTTTCTTAAACCGGTAGCTCGCCAGGAACAGATTGAGGCCGACCGGAGGCGTCAGGAAGCCGGCTTCCATGTTGACAAGAAAGATAATTCCCAGGTGTACCGGATCTATGCCGTAGGCCGCGCCCAGGGGGGAAATCAGAGGCAGGATGATCATGATGGCGGAGAATATATCAATAAGGCAGCCGGTTATAAGCAGGGCAAGGTTGAGGAGCAGGAGAAACAGCCACTTGGAACGTACCGCGGTTTGCATCCATTCGGCAAAGAGCACCGGGATACGGCTGTCCAGGATGTAATAGGACAGGGCCTGGGCAAGGGCAAGGATGGAAAGTATACCCCCCACGATGGGAATAGTCCGGGTAAACACCGTAACGATATTCTTGAAGGTTATTTCCCGGTAGATAAGGGTTTCCGCGATAAAAACGTAAAGCACCGCCACGGCGCTTAGTTCAACCAGGGAAAAAGCGCCGGTAAAGTACCCGGCAATCAGAATAAAGGGTAGCAGCAGCTCTAAAAGGGATTGCCTGATCCCCCGGCCCGCTCTTTTTATGCTGAAACGCTCAATGGGGATCTTATTCTTTACCGAAATGGCAATGCCGAAGATAATGGTTGCCGCCGTCAGAAGCAATCCGGGGAGGAAGCCGCCGAGAAAGAGGTGTATGGTGTTGGTTCTGGTGGCAGCCCCAACCAGCAGGATGGGCAGGCTGGGCGGGAACAGGAGGCCTATGCTTCCCGATGCGGTAAGGAGGCCGATGGCGAATTTTTCGGGATACGGCGAAAGAACCGTGAGCAGGATTCCCCCCAGGGTAAGGATGGTAACCCCCGACGCGCCGGTAAAGGAGGTGAAGAACGCGCAGAGGATGACCGTAACAAGGATCGTACCGCCGGGGATCCAGCCGAAAAAGCTCTTAAAGGTTTCCACCAGCCGCTCCCCCGCCCGGCTTTCGGAGAGGATAAAGCCCGTAAGGGTAAAGAGGGGAATCGCCGTAAGGCTGTTCTGGGTCAGGGCGGTGTATACCTGGCTTGCCACGATGTCGATTTCACCCCAGCTGCTCTGAAGGAGGATGAGGGAAAATCCCCCGATGACCACGAAGATGGGGGTTCCGATAAGGGCCAGGAGCGCCAGGATGATTATCACCGGCATCCTGAGCAGTTCCGCAAGGCCCCGGAAGACGTCGGTCAGGTCCCAGGCAAAATCCGGCAGGTCCATGCCCCACACCAGCTTGAACACCGCCGGCAGGGAAAAAAAGGTTCCCAGGACCAGGGCCAAAACCGGCAGGATACGGGCCGCGCCGCCGAGCCCGGTACGCCGGGCAAACCGGAAGGCGATGACGCCGTAGCCTATGGGCATCACCAGGGCGAAGACCCGGTCGGGGATAAAGCCCACCATCTGCATGGGATACAGGCCCACCCGGATGAAGGAGGCGGAACACCAGAGGAATATCGTAACCAGGAAAGCCGACGCCAGGGCGGATGCCGCCGTAACCGCCGCCTTCAGGTTTTTGTTACCGAAAAACTGAAACAGCCCTACCGAGAGGTGATCCCCCATGCGGGTGGTTATCATCCCCGAAAGGAGGCCGAGTACTAGAAGCAGATGGGACATGAGGGGCGGCGCGGCGGGAAACCGGGCGTTAAAAACATGCCGCAGGAAGGTGTCCGCCAGGGGGATAAGGACCAGGCAGGCAAGGGAAAAATAGCAGATCCCTTCTTCAATCTTCCATAGGAGGGATCGCGGGTGTTCCTGTTTTTCCATCGCTGCGACCATATCAGCGTACCCCCCGGAGGGGTTTTAGCAAGGCTTCAATACGCTCGTACATTTTCCGGTCAAAGACGCTTCCGATCAGGGAAGGCATAACCCGGTTTGTATCGGCAAACCAAAGTTGCTCCTGTTCGGGGCTTACATGGTTAATCACAAGCCCGTAATCCACCATGGTCTTAATAACCTGCCCCTCAAGCGCCTGGACGGAACGGTCCAGTTCGGCTTCCATGCGCCGGGTAACCCGCAAAATTTCGTTTTTATACTTGTCGGGGATCATGCGCTGCCAAACCCGCCGGTCCATCATGATGGCCCCCATGAACGGGGCTACCTGAATGGATGCCATATTCTTCGCCAGACCGAAAATCTGTAAGCCCCCGGCGTTAACCGGGCTTTGATACACCGCGTCTATCTGGCCGCCGGAAAGCTGGACCAGAATCTGATTCATGGCCACCGGTACCATGTGATAGCCCATGGCCTTAAAAGCGTCCATCAGTTCCGGTTCGGTTTCGCTGGTTCCCAAACGCTGGCGCTTCAAGTCCGCCGGGACATAGACCGGGCTCTTGGAAAAAAAGCGCACCCAGCCGACCTTGGACCAGGCCAGGGTAAAATACCCTTTATCTTCAAAGGCTTCCTCCAGTTCCGGTTTAAGCCTGTCCAGAACCAGGTCCAATTCCTCATTGTTTCTGATGAGGAAAGGGCAGCTCAAGGTCATTACCTCTTTGGAAATCAATTTAAGGCCGAAGGTGCTCAACATGGCGGCGTGGATCTGGCGGCTGTTAAGCTGCCTGAGTATGTCCGCCTCGCCGGCCTTTACATTATGCCTGACATCAAGTATGACCTCGCCTGAGGTAATCCGGGCCCATTCGGCGGCCATGTCGTCTAATATCTTCCCCCAGGGGGTGTCCTGGGGTACCTGGGACACGAGTTTTATGACGGTTTTCCGCTGGGCTGAAACAAAAACGGGAAAAATCACGCTTATTCCAACAAAACAAACCGCTATTGACACGAGCTTTCTCATCCTGCATCTCCTCCACTACACAATATCGTATTAATCGCCCTCACAGGGATAGGGATTATCGGTGATTCCCGCAAGCTCCACGATTTTCCGGTGGGTCTGTTCCCGCAGCAGGGCCGCCGCTTCCCGGCGGGGCTTGGAAAGGTCCGGCAGGAGCGGCTCCCCTATGCGCAGGGTGATAAGGGGATAGTTCTTCTTGAAAATCCGGTAAATTCCACGGGATTCCCGGTACGAAAAGGCCATAGGAATGACCGGAAGGTTGTACTGCCTGGCCAGGGTAAACATCCCCTTCTTGAAGGGCCGAATGGGCTGAAAATAGTGCCAGTTGCTGCCTTCGGGAAACACATGGAACCACTGCTTCTTCCGGTGCAGTTCTTCAAAGGCCCGGTTGAAATGTTTCATGGTATGAATGTCACGGGGAACCGGAATACCCCCCACCAGGCGGATGAGGGTCCGGTCCGGCCCGGCGAGGTTTTCGGGCCAGGCGGGGAAATAAGACCGCCGGTACCGTATGGCCTGAAGGATGATGAGAAAATCCCAGCGGTGTATGTGGTTTGCCACCGTGAGGGCGCCGTTACGCAGCAGGGTACGGTATTTTTTCAGAATCTTCCGTCCTTCTATGCGCAAGCCGAAACGAATGGGGGATATACAAAACACCAGGACGAAGATGCCCAGGTAAAGGAGGGCGCTTTTGAACCTGAAACCCGCGGATTTGTCCAGGAAGGGATAATTTTCATCAATAACCAGGTCTATTTCTTTCTTTGGAGGAAACAGGTGGGCGTCAGGAACCTCCGGATAGGTAACCCCAAGCTGGGGAACATAGGGCGTTTCCGGCTCTTTTTGTTTGCGTGGTAACGGAATTTTACGCCCGTCCGTCATGCGTATATGTTTCATACATAGCTCCTTAAACCTGCGGTTGTATAATACGGGTATCGGCTACTATACCATATACGCGGGGGATTTGTACCGCGCCAAAATCAATCCGCTGACGCGTCCAGTTTTTCTTTAACCGCCAACGCGGTGGGGGTTACGGCCAGGCCGCCGGCGGCGGTTTCCCGGATCCCCGCCGGCATGGCATCGCCAATCTGCTTCATCGCTAAAACCACTTCGTCAAAAGGAATGGCGCTCCGTATGCCGGACAGGGTTAAATCAACCGCTAACAGGGCGTTTACCGCGATAAAGGCGTTCCGCTTGACGCAGGGAATCTCCACCAGCCCCGCGACGGGATCGCAGGCAAGCCCCAGGGTGTTTTTCAGCGAGAGGGCTGCGGCGGAGAAACAGTCCTCCGTGGGCAAGGCTTCCAGATACCCAAGGGCGCAGGCGGCCATTGCCCCGGCGCCCCCGCACTCGGCCTGGCAGCCGCCCTCGGCCCCCGCAAGGGTTGCCCCCTGGGCGATCAGGACCCCGGTAAGGCTGGAAACAAGAAAAGCCCCCCGGAGCTTCGGATCGTAGGGAGGCTCGATCATCTCCGGTATTCCGGGGGGCGGAACCGCTGTTTCCGCTTCCGTATCGCCCTGGCAGGTATCCCACCACGCCCATATCGCCCCCGGCGCAATGCCGCAGGACCCTGCGGTGGGAAAGGCCACGATTTTCCCACCGCAGGCGTTTACTTCGTTTATGGACAGGGCATACGATGCCGCCCGCCTGAATAGCCGGCTGTGCATGAACCGCCGCGCCGCCCCGTAATACGAGACGGCGGCCCCCTGGGTAAGGCCGGATCGGGAGCGCTGGGGAGCCGCAAGGCCCTTGATAAGGGACCGCCGGGTTACCGCGATACGGCGGTCAAGCTCATCCTGCACCGCCTTTTCCGGGATTCCCCAAATAAAGGCCTCCCGTTTAAGGGCGTATTCTTCGAGCGCCAGGTGCTCCGTATGCAGGATTTCCATGAGTTCAGCAGCCGTGTGAAACCGGTATTTCATATTCCCTCGTTTTATATTCCCGCGTTCTCATATTCCTTATATTCCCTCAATCGAAGGAACCCGGATAAGCAGCGTAACCTGGGGCAGGGCTTGAATTTGCTGAACAAGGGGATACGGAATGGCGCCGTCAGTCTCGACAACAAGCAGGGCCTCCTCGCCTTTTTCTTTGCGGTGGCTGGAGGTGGCGGCGATATTTATCCTGCCTGCGGCAAGGATATGGGATACATCGGCGATGACCCCTATTTCGTCATGGTGAAGGACCAGGACGGCCTCCAGCTCCCCCGAAAGGTTCACCTGATACCCGTTGATTTCGTCAAGGCGGATGGACCCGCCGCCGATGCTTGAAGCCCTGATGGCCAGCCGTTTTTGCACTTCGCCGCGCCCGCCCAAAAGTTCCAGGACCACCGTGTTCGGATGCCAGGAACGGGGCGCATCGAAAACCGGAACAACTTCCACCGGAAACCCTTCTCCCCGTGCCTGGATATCCCGCAGGAGCGCCATGCCCTGAAAGAGCCGTTCATCCTCCGGCGGGATGCCCAAAAGGCCGGCGGCAACGGCGTTCCCGGACCCGTGGCCCTTCCAGGTGGCGGCAAGGGAACCGTAAAACCGGACAATTACCCTGCCGGGGACGGAACCGAACATTTTGCGCGCTAAAAAGGCAATCCGCCCCACCCCGGCGGTATGGGAACTGGAGGGGCCTATGATAACCGGGCCGAAAATCTCAAAGAGGGAAACATTTTCTTTTGGCATACGCCTTCATACTACACCGTAACGCAGGAGGAGTCTCCCGTGCGCGGACGTTTTTAGCTTTTTACTGCGCCGGCGGTCATTCCCGCGAGGAAGTACCGTTGAGCAAAGAGGTATAAAACCAGGATTGGGAAAGACCCCAAGATGCCCATAGCCATCATCTCATTCCATTCATAGGCGTGCTGCCCCATGAGTAATTGGATGCCGATGGGGACAGTTCTCATTTCCGTTGATTTGGTCAAGGTCAGGGCAAAAAGGAATTCGTTCCAGGAAAGGAGAAAGGTATATACCGCCGTGGCGACTATCCCCGGAAGCGCGTTGGGAACCAATACCCGCCAGAGGATGAAAAAATTTGAACCGCCGTCAACCATAGCCGCCTCATCAAGTTCTTTCGGCAGGGTATTAAAATATCCGGTCATCATCAGAATCGCGTACGGCAGGGTAAACACCATATAGGTCAACAGTAAAGCTAAATAAGTATCATAGAGCCTTAACGCTACTACAATGCCAAAGTAGGGAATCAACAGGGTAATGGGCGGTACGGTCTGGGTTGCGATAATAAAAAGGTTTAATACTTTTTTGAACCTGAACGTGTGCCGGCTGAAACTGTAGCCTGAGAGAATAGCGACAACGAGAGAGAAAAAAGTTACGCACAGGGCGACAAGATAACTATTCAAAAAGAAACGGACTTTAACCGGATCACGAAAAATGTTTTCATAGGATTTTGCGGTGAATATTTCGGGCAGTAACCGGGGAGGCAAAGAAAAAATTTCGGTATTTGATTTTAGCGACGCGAAAAACATCCACAATACTGGGAAAAAAGCATATATCAGGCCGATGAAAAGTCCTGCGTAAATAAAGCAACGCGTTATGTTTTTATGACGTATAACCATGTCAATCCCTCGTTTTCTGGTGTTGTATATAGAGAAACGCTACGGCCATTGAAATGATAAGGATGATCACCGCACTTGCAGAAGCGGCGGAGAATTGGTATCTACTGAACGCGGCTTTATAGGTGTAAGTTCCCAGAACCTCGGTCGCGTGTATGGGACCGCCGCCGGTAGTCATCCAGACAAGGGCAAAGACCTGCATGGTCCAGATAAAATCCAGCATGGATATACTGATAATGATGGGCATAAGATGAGGTATGGTTATGGATATAAATTTCCGCCCTTCGTTTGCACCGTCAATAGTCGCGGCTTCATATAAGTCCTCCGGTACGCCCTGAAGCCCCGCCAAAAGGCTTACCATGTAGAAAGGGTACCCGGCCCAAATATTTACAAAAGTAACCGCGTGCAGGGCTGTCCTGGTAGAAGCAAACCACTCAACTCCGGTATCAATAAAATGGAGAAACTGTAATATAAAATTGATAATGCCGTTTGGATTCAGGATAAGCCGCCAAATTATCGCTATAATGGTCGCGGTAAACACCCAGGGAATGATATAGAAAACCCGGAATAAACTCCGCATGACAGCCGGCGTCATCTTTGAATTCAAGAGAAGCGCGAAAACCATCCCGATAATCAAATGGAAAATGACGCTCATGAGCGTAAAATACAGGGTATTGCCCAGGGAAATTATGAAGGTCTCATCCTTGAGAACGGTACTGTAGTTCTTTAGCCCTACAAAAACAGGATTCTGATTCATGATGACGTTATCATAGAGGGAATACCGCACTACCATGATAATGGGAAGCAACATGAGCAGGACTAAAAGCAGTATGGTAGGCAATTGATATATATAGGGAAGGGTCGTGCGTTTTGCCGCGTAGAGCATCTTCTTTTTCTTTTCAGGTGTGTTCTTCATCCTTCCTCAGTCCCTCCGTGAATGGAAAAGCGGCTCCCGTAGTATTTTAGCCTCGGGAACCGGCATTGGTTATAGGCTTAAAAAACTGCTTCCCACTTTTTTTGGGCCGCAACGGCTGCCTGTTCCGCCGTCTGCTTGCCGTCAAGCATAAGCTGAATTTCTTCGTCAAACATGCGCATCAATTCCTCGGCCACAGGAAGTCCGGTAAATTCATTGGCCAAATATCCGGAGCGGAATATCTCGAAGGCTTTCGCGTAGAGATCGTCAGATTCGACAAAATCCGGCTTCGCGTTCACGTTTCCAGGGAAGGCATGGGCAATGGATACGAGCTTGCTGTTTACCTCGGGACTCATCAGATAGGACACTAGTTTCCAGGCTTCTGCCTTATGCTGGCTTTTCTCACTGATACCGATGCCCCAGGCCGCGTAAGGCAGGCCCCGGCGTCCGGTATACCCGTCGGCGGCGGGGAGGGCGCTGATGGTAAAATTCAGATTGGGATTCCGCTCGCGGATCATGTTGATATGCGCCAGTGATGATATGGTCATCCCTATTCTGCCGTTCACAAATTCTTCCACCTTGTCCTGCTCCTGCTTCGCAAAGGTCCCCGGGGAAATCAGGTTCTCTTTGTAGAGGGTTTCGACAAACTGTAAGGCGGAGATAACATCAGGATTGGTTAAATCAGGGCGGCCGTTTTTCAGCATACTTTTCCCTGCGGCCCATACCCAAGACATAATATCATTCTGAACGCCATTGGGGGTTTGCAGAGAAAGGGGTAAAACCCAGCCGTACCTGTTCTCCGACGGGGCGGTAAGCTGCCGGGCGGCCTGCAAAAATTCACTCCGGTTTTGGGGCGGATTGGCGATCCCCACAGCCTGGAAATGATCCAGATTTATAAATACGGGATACACAAAGGAGGCAACCGGGAACATGTAGCTGTTTCCGTTAAGCTTGATAATTGCCGCAACCTGATTCGGATCGAAATTGGCGGATACCATCAAACTATCCAGGGCGGTAATAGCGCCCTGTTTGGCAAGATCATTGACCCAGGCGCCGTCGAGACCAACCACATCGCTTAAAGTTCCGGTCGCCGCGCCGGTAACAATCTGATCCCGGGTGTTGGAATAGGGGCCGCTTATCAGCTTAACCTTAATTCCAGGGTTTTGGGCCTCAAACTGATCGATGATGGCCCTAAACGATCCTGCCGGCAGTTCCGGTTCCCACCATTGAATAAACTCAATGGTTACCTCACTGCTCTTTTGGGCATCGTTTTTTCCGCCAGCCCAGATCATGGCCAGGGAAAGCATACCGACAGTTAAGAGAAAAAGACGCTTTTTCATAAATAACTCCTCCTAAGTGATACGAATTCGGGGTGAATGACTCACTCCATGAATAACATTTAGTATAAACCTGATTTTTCGGCATGTCAACAAAAAACATAAACAAACAGAAACACCGTTTGTTTATGTTCTATACTTGACCTCTCCAAGAACGCCTGGTATACTTCAGAACATTATGGATGAAAAGATCGTCCTGGGACTTGGCGATAATATTGACTATGAAATTCGGTTTGACTCCGGAATTATAGAAAGAATGATCCGGGATTACGGCCTGTCCGCGTCGGATATCAACCGGCGTATCGAAATAGATACGCCCCGAAATCTGCTGGCATCCATCCTCGGGTTTATGCGGCAAGACGCGGGGGGCGAGCGGTTTGTCCGCGCTCCCGATCTCATCGAAAATTTTGCGGGTAATTTTGAAAAGAAAATAACTCTTGGGGGAACCGGGGTACGGGCGGCCATTGCCATGCGGAAGTTGGGGTATACTTCGGCGGTACACCTGGTAACCACGAATGAACAGGTGGAGCGCCTGCTTCCCCCTGATTGCCGGCGGCTTTGTAGCAACGACGAAACAACTTCCTATCCCCATCTCATCATCCAGTTTCAGGCCGGAACCCGGATAGACGCGAGGGATATTCATATTGAAACCAAAAGGCCAAACAGGGTCATTTATACCAACGACCGGGATAATGCACTTATGCGGCTTCACCCGGGTCTGCCCCTTCTGCTTGCAAACGCGAAAGTGTTCCTGGTATCGGGGTTCAATACCATGCGGGACATACCTCTCCTTGAGGACAGGCTGACCCGCCTGCTGTCCGCTCTGGAACACCTTTCCCCCGGCGCTGTTGTTTTTTATGAGGACGGCGGTTTTCACGAGAAAGGCATGAGTGATATTGTGCGGCGGTATCTTTTAAAGCGCATCGCCATATACAGCCTGAACGAAGATGAATTACAGGAATACTTAGGCCGGCCTCTGCCGCTGACCGACGCCGCCGCTGTCGCATCCGCTCTGCGGGATATGACCGGCCTAATTCCCGTTCCCATCCTCGTACTCCACACCCGGTACTGGGCCCTGGCCTTTGGCGATCAGGCGGCAGCATATACCAAAGCCCTTCTGGGAGGCGTTACTATGGCTACTACCCGCTTCCGCTTAGGGGATGATTTTACCGCCGCCGATTACGCCGAAACTGGCGCTCTGCCCCCGGAGGAGCGGGGCGTAGGCTTTGCGCGGGAAATTCACGCTGTTCTGGGAAGCCGGGTCTCCTGTATTCCGTCCTTTCAGGTTCCCGAAACAAACGTAACCACCATAGGTTTGGGGGATACATTCGTCGGCGGTTTTCTGCCGGCCTTAGTTTAATAAATCAAGGCTGTTTCAAAACTTCAGTATTGTATACAGTATCATAAGAGGAGCGTAATTGATGAGCGTTGTAACAAACAAAGAACTGCTTGACAAGGCAAAGGCGGGACGCTATGCGGTCGCCGCCTTTAATACCAATAATCTTGAGTATACTCAAGCCATCGTAAGGGCGGCGTCGGAATTACGCGCCCCGGTGATCATTGAGGCGGCGAAAAGCGAGATCGATTACATGGACGGTCATGTCTTTGTCGCTATGGTAACCGCGATGGCGGCAAAGGCCCCTATCCCCATCGGCATTCATCTGGATCACGGACCAAGCTACGAGGAGGCGATACGCTGTCTTAATTACGGTTTTAAATCGATCATGTACGACGGTTCTTCCCTGCCCCTGGAGGAAAACATAGCGAACACCAAGGCTGTTGCCGCGGCGGCCCATGCTTGCGGGGTATCCGTTGAGGGAGAAGTCGGCGTCATAGGACAGGCTGCGGACAGCCCGGAGGGGAAGAAGAACGACATGATCGGGATTGCCGATCCTGATGACTGTGAACGGTTTGTCCGGGAAACCGGCGTTGATTGCTTTGCCGCCGCCATCGGAAACGCCCACGGTCTTTACACGCGGAAACCGGAACTGCGGTTTGATATTCTTGAGGAAATTGAGCGGAGGACCGGCATACCGCTGGTATTACACGGCGGAACCGGCATACCTCAGGAAGATCTGCGGATGGCCATCACCATGGGCGTTTCAAAAATAAATTTTAGCACCGTTATGCGGAAGGGCTGTATTGAAACATTAACCGCCACCCTTAACACTAGCGTGGGAGAACTGGATCTGATGAAAATCCTCTCCCCCGCCAGGGAAAAAATGGTTGAAATAGCGAAAGAGCATATTATTATGTGTATGAGCGATCATAAAGCCTGAGCCGCCAGGCGGTGGTACCGTATACCATGAAAGACAGGGATTTTACGGAAGAACGGCAGCAAAAAATCGTTGAGCAGATTAATCAAAAAGGCCGCGTCACGGTTGAGGAGCTTTCCGCTTTTTTTGACGTGGCCGATATGACTATCCGCCGGGATCTGCTTGCCCTGGAAAAACAGGGGCTTCTCTACCGGACTCACGGCGGCGCCGTTAAACGGGAGAAGAAATCAGTTTGGCAGATGAGTTCGATTCAAACCCGTTTATGCCAAAACACGGAAGAAAAGGAGCGGATAGCTCATTTTGTTTCCCAAATGATCCAGGACGGCGAAAGCATCATGATTGACGGCGGCAGTACTACTACCAAGGTTGCCGAGCGTCTTTGCAAAAAGTGCAATCTTCTTGTCGTAACCAACGCCATCGCCATTGCGGAACTGTTTCTGGAATCGAATACCAGCAAGATAATACTTACCGGCGGGGAACTTTTAAAGGAAACCAACGCCCTCTGTGGAAACGCGACGGAAGCGGCAATTTCCAGTTACCGGACCGATAAGGCGATTATCGGCGTATCGGCCCTTGCCCCGGAAGAAGGCTGTTTTTCCGCCATTCCCCAGGAAGGGGAGATAAAACGGCGGATGCTGCAAAATTCCCAAAAAGCCATTGTTGTTGCCGACAGCGCCAAAATCGGTACACAGGCGTTTTATCTGTTCTGTGATTTTAACCAGATTGACATTCTGGTAACGGACAAAAATATCAAGAAAAACGATTTGTCCCTTCTTGAAAAAATAGGAATCGAAGTTATTGCCGTGTAGAGCCGTATAATCAAGGCCGGTATGGGAATTACAAAACATTATATCTTTAACCTTTGCATTGCCTTCTGTAAAAACGACGGCAGGAAAAATGGCAATGGCAGGGAAACAACAAACCCGAATCCCCAGCCTGTCAGCCAGGCAGTTAAAACAATATCGCTAAAACCTATATTCGGCGTCCGCAGACCTCTCTCCGCGGCCCGCGGAGGAGTCTCCCGTGCGCGGACCTCCCTCCGGCGTTTCCGGACCTCATTTCTGGAAGTTCAAGACCTCATTTCTGGAACTTCAAGACCTCATTTCTGGAGCCAAGACCTGGGTCTGGAGCTTCAAGACCTGGGTCTGGAAGTTCAAGACCTGGGTCTGGAGCTTCAAGACCTGGGTCTGGAAGTTCAAGACCTGGGTCTGGAAGTTCAAGACCTGGGTCTGGAGCTTCAAGACCCAGGTCTGGAAGTTCAAGACCTGGATTTGGAACTTCCAGACCTGGGTTTGGAACTTCACGACCTCATTTCTGGCGCCCGCAGTACGGGGGCCCCGCCCCCTGGCCCCGACCCCCCATCCACACGGGGAGAGGAGCCGCCGGGCGCTTACGGGGCGAACCAGGAAAGCAAGACCTGGCTCCCCCCGATAAGGGCCCCCAGAATGGCGCCGAAAACGTTAATCCACTTTAATTGATTGTCCATGACATCCAACACAATGTGTTCAACATCAACCATGTCCAGGGAATCAATACGGTCGGAAACCAGGGTTCTGATGTTGATATGTTTAAGCAGCGCTTCAAAACGGCCGCCGGCGGCGCTTAAAAAATGCCCCTCAAGAGCGGCGCAGATGGCGGCGTCGATTTTTTCTTTTTTAGCGCGGTCAATCAGGAAAAAATCCGCAAGCGTCCGGTCCCGGTTATCCGTGAGGAGGCGGTTCACCGCGCCGCCCAGGGTCTGGCCGATATCCGGCCCGCCGTTCCGCCGGATGCATTCCCGGACGCCGCGGATCACCGTCCGGAGATCCCCGGCGGCCAGCTTTTTAACCGCCTCCCCCAGGGGCATGGCGGTGTAGGACATGGCCATGGAAGCAACAACATGGCTTACGCCATCCCTGGTTACCGCCCCGCGAACCCGTTCTTCCGCGAAGCTGACGAGATGCCGCCGCATATCCGGATCGTGCAGGAGGACCTCAAGTTGTCCTATCAAGTCGTCGATGATTTCCGGCATCCGCTCGTGCAGGGTCTTATCGTACTGGCCTGCGGAAATGAAAAACCGTTGGAGCGTCGAAAGTTTCGTGATGGCGTTGTTGAGGAAAATCCAGCCCTGGGTTTCCAGCCCCCGATGAATCCCGTCTTTCATCAGGAATTGAAGAAGTTGGCGCACCAGGACCGGAAAGGCGGCGTCCAGGGCGGAAGCGGCGTACCGCCCTATCTGGGGCGCCTGGGATTCAAGGGTTTCCCGGATGGCCGCCGTGATTTTTTCCCGGAGGATTCCGGTCCGCTCTTCTCCCAAAAGCTCGCCCAGGGTTAGGGGTGAGTTCTTCACATAACCCGCCAGGGATTCAAGGCAGGATTCCACCAGGGAATTAAAAGCCGGGGAACTCAGAAAGTCCCGGAAGATGAAAAAGGGAAACGGGGCGCCCTCTTTTTCACCGGCCAGGAGGAGCCCAAGGGGGAGATCCAGCACGCCGCCGGTATGACGGGCTATGGCGCCGTTTATGGCGGCCCGGACGTCTTCCCTCAGAAGCCGCTCCCGAAGTATCTCCGGGGTAAGGAGCTTCCGCTCCACCATGGAACCTATGCTGTCCGCCAGCTTATGCCGCTCCCGCGGCAAAACGCCGGGGGTAAAGGGCAGCCGGATGCCGAAAACCCTTACCGGTTTGAGGGGCCGGAAGAGCATTTTTATGGCCACCGCGTTGGTAACATAGCCGATAAGCGCCCCTATCACCGGGGGGGCAGCCAGGAAGAACAGCGCCTTCATGGACGCGGGAACGCCGCGGCGGTCCGGGCCTTCGCCTCGCTGTCATAAACCTGGATCACGTCTTCCCTGATCCAGCCCCTGGGAGCGTTCCCCACCAGAACCCAGAATTCCGTAACCCCGTCGTTGCTCACCGACCGGCGTTCCAGGACCTCTACGATGGAACTCTCTCTCAGATACCCCAGGGCGAAACCCGCAGGGTTTGGCTCGGACATCACCTGAACGTATGACGCGCTAATAACCCCGTAACCTATCACCCGGCGGGAAAGGGGGGGCGTTGCGGGCGGAAGGATGATACGTTCCTTTTGCCCCGAAAACCACGGGAAAGCCGGTTTACCGGTGCAGGAAACAAAAAAGGGAAAGAAGAGAAAGAAGAGACCGATTAAAAACAAGAAAAAAACTTGACCACGGCAAAGGACACCGCCTACTCTCATAATATGAGAACTATAGCTACTTTTGTTTTTTTCGTCATCGTCTGCTGCGGCTTTTTAACGGCTCCTTTCACGATCCAGCCCGCGTATCCTCAAACCTCCGCGGATGGTTCGGGGAAAGATTCGCCCTTTGGGTTTTCGGCCTATACCCAGGCCGGCATATTCTACGGGCAATCCGAAGAAATCGTATATTGGAATTCCCTGGATGCGGATTATTATAGCCAGCTCTTGTGGGACATGAAGCCCCTGGTATATGCCGGCGCGGGCGCATCCTTTTCAATGAACGAATTTCGGGACGCGCTGGGCGTGTATGCGGACCTTTCTTTTAAGGCGGGTATTCCCTTCCGAACCGGGATAATGGAAGACCGGGATTGGCTGAATCCCTCGGATCTTACAATGCTGACCAATTATGCCGTTACCGAGAATTATACCACCCGTGCGTTTCTGACTGATTTTGCCCTGGGCGTTTCCATTCCCCTGAAATACCGGGACCGGGTTTTCGCCTTCCTGAAGCTGGGAGGCGCCGTGTCGTATAGGTATTTTGACTGGACCGGACGGGGCGGGTATGCTCAAGAGGATTTTTCCCACGGCGTGGATCCTTCGGACCTGCAAATGCTGCTAGACGGGGACGTGATTGCCTATTATCAGCATTGGCTGACGGTATCCCCAGGCTTTGCCCTCCTTATCCCCATCCGGTCCCGGTGGCTGATTGAAGTTTCCCTGAACGCGGTTTCCGGATCGATTTGGGTGTGGGCTCTTGATAAACATCTCTATAAGGAAAAAATGCTTCAAGAAAATCCGGGGTACAATCAAAATCAGTCTACGGAATTTCAGGATCGTCTCGCCGGAGGCATCCTGCTGGAACCCGGCCTTGAAGTATCGTATAGGTTTAACGCGCATCTGGCACTTGGAAGCTATGTATCGTACCGGTATATCCAGAATAGCAGGGGGGACAACCGCAACCGCAGAATGACCGGGGTATATTCTGTATATCCCCCATGGACCAGGAATAATACAGCGGGAGCGGGCTTCCTCGCCCTGGACGCGGGATTAACCCTGAAGGCGTCTTTCTAATTCCGGGAGCAGTTTCCGGTCCGAATCGGCAAAGTCAAATCCGGCAATCGCTTCCGGGGAAACCCAGTCCCATTCGGTATGTTCCGAAAGGGCAAAGTCCCGGCTTTCCAGGTACACCTGGTAAGCCCGGAGTACCCTGGTTTTCCCGTGATGTTCAAAAGAGGCGCTTGCCAGAAAGGAGCCGGGCCTGACGGTTACGGAAAATTCCTCCTGGAATTCACGAACCAGGGCTTCTTCGTCGGATTCTCCCGTTTCCACCTTCCCGCCGGGGAATTCCCACTTGCCCCCCAAGTCGCCGCCGGGGATACGCCGGGCTACAAAAACTTTGCCGTCTTCTACCGCGATACCCGCGACGGAATACTGGGTAGCGGCCATTAAAGGAACAGTACCGATGGAAACAGGAAGTGAAGGGCCGCCGACGCAAGGGCAATAAAACCCATCCACCGTTTGTTGTGTGCCAGGAACAGGGCGAGCTTTTCCGATTTTTCGGTATTCAGGGCCGACCGGGTATTGTAATACTCAAAAATCAGGATAAATCCAGCCCCAAGACCCACTATAGCCGGGACAATATCCCCTATAACCGGTATATCCCCCCGTGTGGAAGACAGGAGCTTCAACAGCCCCGTTACCATGGTCAAAACTCCCAGGACAAGGCGGAACGTACCATTACGAAAGGACAATTTGATCCCCCCTTCCAGAGAATCTTCGTCTTCGTTTTGTTCAATGCTCAGGATATATCCCGTAAGAGCGTTAAACAGTATAGACAGAAAATAAAACTGAATCATGATTAGCTAAGTATAAATAATTATACGAAAAATTAAAAGCCGGAAATAAAAACAGCGCTCATTCAGGTTTTACCCGCAGGGTGGCCAGTTCCTCTTGGGCGCGGAAAACCAGGATAAGTTCCGGTCCGGTAAACGGAACGGAGAACCGGAAATCCTCCTCCGGCTCAAGGGTAAAGAAGATCCGGCGCGCCGCTATGGGTATATCCTCCCCAGCCCCGCCCTCTTTTTGGTATATCGAGACCGCGACATCCACCGGCCCGGTATACGCCTTTTCGGAATCCGCTTTCTTGAGGGCCGCGACGTAGGTAGCAGACGCTTCGTCTTTTTCCTCGTGCGCGGGAAAGCTCATGGCCGAAACGGTAAGAGTATTCCCGGCCAACTTTGCCCCGCCGCTTGCTTTGAGGCCCCGTGAAAGGAACATCAATACAAAAGAAACAACGACAATAGTGATGAGCAACATGGCCCCTGACCGGGTCCCGCCCGTAAGGGCCTTGTACAGGGTAGGCCGGGATGACGGAGAGGTATCGTAAAGGTCCCGGACCGCTTGGGAAGCCCGGGCAAGACGCCTTTCCCGGGAATAATGGAAAACGATATCCTGGTTTGGCTCTTCGCCGCCGGAGAAACCCGTCCGGCCATCGGGCTTTGTGTTAAGAGTTTCCCGTTCCCGGGACGTGTCCGGCTGTTCCGCCATGGTTCTTCCCCCGCTTCTTGGTGATTATGCTTATATATCGGTACAAACTTGCTTCGGAACACCGTAGTTTTTGCGCCACGCTGCTCACCGATCCCCTTAAGAGGAATATCCCCCTATCCATGAGCCGTTCGATGATCGCAAGCCGCTCCTCCTGGGAGAGGCGCTCCGAAGCGTCTTCCGCTTGTAATTCCTTAAAGACCGATTTACTGATTTCTTCCATGTTGTCGTAGAAATTTTACGTCTGGCTCCCGTCGGCGGAGGGCAGGGAAGCCGCAGGGCTTAACCCGGCAAGGCCCAGGATATCGTCACTAATACGGGTATACTGACTGACATCCACATTCACGCTGAGCATACCCAAAAGGTTTCCTTCGTTTTTTATAAAGAAGGTTGAGGAATGAAGGGTGCGGTTATCCCTGGTCTTGCCCTCGTAGTTGCATATATGGTCCGTTGTTTTCCAGACCCCCTGGGTTATCAATCTGAGGGCCAAATCGGTCAGCGGAGCCCCGACGGCTCGTCCGCTGATATGGCCGTTGGCTATAGCCACTATGCACATCTTTCCGGGCCGTAAATCCTGCAAAACAACCTCGCAGGTTCTTCCGCACGCCTTCCCCAAAAATTCCACCATCCGGGCGGCAACATCCATAAAATCCATAATAAATTATTATACCATAGTAATTTATTATGGCAAATTGAAATGGTCATAATAAAGGTTTATCGAATATTATATAGTGTCCAATAATAAAAACTTATTATTGGCCCTCCTGCCCCGCTGAATGTTTCCGACATTGCGGCTCTCATAGATTCCCGGTTATACTGGAATCTGGGAGACAGGCGATGAAATATGATTTTACTACACAGATAACGAGAAAAGGGACCGGTTCTTCAAAGTGGGAAGCTATGTACAGAAAAAAGGCGGATGTATCCCCACAGACCGTTCCCCTCTCAGTTGCGGATATGGAGTTTCCAATTCAGCCTGAAATCGTTGCGGGACTCAAAGATTTCCTGGACCGTTCGGTCCTGGGATACGCGGTTACAACCCCGGCGTATTTACAGCCGGTCGTCAATTGGATGAAACGGCGGCATGACTGGGAAGTCAGGGAAGAATGGATGATTCAGACTCCCGGAGTGATTCCCGCCCTGTATAACGGGGTAACGGCCTATACGGAAAAGGGCGACGGGGTCATTATCATGCCGCCGGTCTACTACCCCTTTACCACAGCGGTAGTTGAAAACGACAGGGAATTAGTGAGGGTCCCCCTCGTTCAGGACGGGATGACCTATACCATTGATTACCCGGCGCTTGAAGAAAAGGCCCGGAAGGCCCGGAACAAGCTGCTCATCTTTTGCAGCCCCCATAACCCCGTGGGCCGGGTGTGGACAAGAGGGGAACTTCTGCGGGTGGCGGAGATATGCCTTCGCAATGATGTTTTGGTAATTTCCGATGAAATACATTTCGACATCCTGCTGCCCGGCTTTACCCACACCGTTTACGCTGCCCTCTCGGAAGAGGCTGCTCAAAACAGTGTGGTATGCACCGCCCCCAGCAAAACCTTTAACCTGGCGGGTATGCAGCTATCGAACATCATCATTCCCAACAGGGAACTTCGGGACAAACTTCAAGCACAGGTATCAAAAAGCGCCTTTCACAATCCCGGCGTTTTGGGCCTTAAAACGTGTGAAATTGCCTATACCCAAGGCGAGGAGTGGCTGGACGAACTTCTTCAGGTTATCGCCGTAAATTACCGGCTCCTTAAAGATTTTATGGCAAAAAACCTCCCCATGATTCGGGTCTTTCCCCTGGAAGGAACCTACCTGGCATGGATGGATTTCCGGGCCCTGGCCCTGGATTACAAGGCCCTTGAACGATTCCTGATCCATGACGCGGAACTGTTCCTGGACGAAGGCGCTCTATTTGGGGCCGAAGGCCGGGGTTTTGAACGGATAAACATCGCCTGCCCCTCCGGCGTGCTGGAAGAAGCCCTGGAACGCCTGTTCAAGGCGCTCAAACGCCGGAATTTGGTATGCCTCTAAGCCAGGCTTCCTTAAAGCCAGGCTTCCTTAAAGCCAGGCTTCCCTAAGCCAGGCTTCCCCCGACAGGGAGGCGGCGGTGTCCGCGAGGTCCGCGGGATCAAAGAAGCGGCGGGCGTTTTCCGAAGCGGAGGCGGACGCTATAAGAAGGCCTGCGGCAACGGCGGCGCAGGTATACCCATCGAAGTTCCCGGCCCTCGCCATGCGGGCGGCCAGGGCCGCGCAGAAGCCCGCCAGGAGATCCCCGCTTCCGCCTGAAGCCAGGGCGGGGTTCATGCCGTCCAGTATTCCCAGCCGTCCGTCAGAAGCCGCTACGTAAAGCACATGTCCCTTAAAAAGAATGGTTCCCCGGATTTGACGGGCGGTTTCCCTGAGCACGGGGACCGGATCGGTAAGGATCCCCTCACGGGAAAGGCCGGTAAAGGCGGCAAATTCCCCGGGATGAGGGGTCAGGATGGCCCTGCCGCTAAACACGAGGCCCCGGGCCAGGGCAATGGCGTCGGCATCCAGGATGAGGGGGGTCCCCTCCCCTTCCCGCTTGAGAGCCGTTTCCAGAAGCCCCTTCCTGTCCGCGCCGGTTCCCCAGCCGGGACCCAACAGTACCGCGTCGGGCGTGAACCGCTGGGAATCATCCGCCGGGCTTCCGTTCACGGCGGTCATGACGCCTCCCGCGTCATGGGCCAGGATGGGGTAAAGCCCCTCATCCACCAGGAGGCGGACGATCCCCGCGCCGGCGGCCTGGGCGCCTTTGGCGGCGATGCGGGCGGCCCCGGCGCTGCCGGGGGAACCGGCGCGGATTTCGGCGACACCCCGGTCGTATTTGTAGGCGTCCGGACGGATGGGAAGGAGCCGGTTACGGACGGTTTCCCAGCACAGGCGTTCCGCCCCCTCAAAGCGGGTTACCAGCGGGGCGGGAAAAACGCCCCCCACAGGCAGGATGGCCCCGGCAAAACGCCGGGCGGCGGGCTTGTAGAGGGCGAGCTTCATGGGCTCTATCCCCAGGGTAGCGTCGGCTTCCATGATGGGCATACCCGGCTCCCAGGAATCGGAATTCCCAGAAGGCGCATCAATGGCAAGAACAAAGGGGCGGGGGTTCCGCAGGCTATTGACCGCCTGGACCAGGGCGAGGGCGGCATCCCGCAGAGGGCCCCGGAGGCCCGTACCGGCAATTCCGTCAATAAGTATATCCGCCCGGGCCAGAAGGCCCTTGTCATCGGGGGTTTCAGGCGGATAGACCTGAACGGGGACCCCCATTGCCGCCAGGGAGCGGAAAGCCTCGGAGCGGGGATTCCGCTCGCCTTCGGCAGGAAGGCGGTTTATCAGCACGAGGGAGGTCCCGGCCAGGGCTGCGCCTTCCAGGATGAGGGAGCGGAGCATGACCATGGCGTCGGCGGCGTTGTTACCGGAACCCGCAGCCACGGCTATGGCCGGGGGCTTGGGACAAGAGAAAAACCCGGGGAACCCTCCGGTAAAAACACGGGCGCAGACGCGGCCCGCGGCTTCTACCAGGGCAAAGGGATCAAGGCCCCAGGACGCGGCAGCTTCGGCATCCAGGGCCCGGGCGGTTTCGGCGGTAATTAACTTCATCATCTTTCCTTCCCTATCATTCCTTTTCTATACATTCCTTCTCTATACATTCCTTCTCTCATACATTCCTTCCCTATCATTCCTTCCCTTGCGATAGCAGGGCGCCGGTATTACGGCGCGATCTCTGTGGCCAGGCGGTCGGTACGCCACCAAACCATCTTTACTTCCCAGTTGGTCGCCAAAAGGCCAGAGAGTATGCCGTCTTCGGACACATAAAACGTATTAAACCAGAGTTCTTCATTATCAACCTGAATAAACCCCCGGCGCTGTTCCCGGGAATCGGCGGAAAGGATAAGAATGGAATAGCCGCCCTCCACCGGAAACGATAGGAAGATACGGTTGTCCCTGATGACCCCCAGCATGGAATAAAAAAGATTTTCGGTTACCCGGCGGTTGTTTGCGATGACGGTATATTCGAAGAAGGGAACCTCTATGGTGCCGGCGTAAGAGCCGTCTTCCACGTTCATGATCCAGATGACCGAACCATCGCCTTCATTCCCGGTCCGGGTATTGGTGTATTCATCAAGGATGTCCCGGTAGTAATCCACCTTTATGAACAGCCGCCTGGCATCCGGCGCGGCCGCGATGGCGTCCACCGAGGGAAATACCCCGGATCGGTCTTGGGGTATGGGAAAGGCCTTGTCCGGCAGGGGGATCTGGTAGAGGGGTACCCCTTCGTTGTCAAACCAATAGATGTGCCATCCCTGGGGAAGGCGGCATATCACGGCCAGTTCATCCTGGATAGTGATGAAGACGCCGTTGATCCGGGGAAACGGGGTTCCCCCAGCCCCTTCCTGACCCAGGTACCCCACAAACCTGCCGTCAGCGTCAAAATGAAGGATTATGCTGTCCAGGAGGGCTTTGTTTTTCGTATCGAAACTGTGGCGCTCGTAGGGGAGCCGGTCTTCGGCGTAGATGTGTTTACGGGAATCCACCGCTATGGCGCCGGGACTGCGGAGGGGATAGGTCAGCGCCCAGCGGGTTACGGATCCGGCGTGTTCGCCCAAAGGCCGCAGGGAAAGGGGCGGCGGGTTTGTTTCATCATTATAAATCATGAACAGCAGGTCTCCATAGGACGTATAGCGGACTATCTTCTCCCCGGTTCCGTTGGCGATATAAAACAGGCCGTCCCGCATGGCCAGGGAAGTTTTCTGTACGCTCCGGCCTCCTTCAATGTTGAAAAGATCGAGTTGATCTTCCAGGCGCCCTATATCAAGGCTGAACAGATCCTCCCGGCTAACCGAAAGGATCTGTTCGTTATTACAGCCGCACAAAAGCAGGATCAGCGAAACCAGGGCGGGGGGTAAAAACTTCATAGGTACGACATTAAGACGGCGCCGGGAGACGTGTCAATTAACGGCGGGCGGAACGGAGGCGGGCGCATTAAACATTCTCAGGGAGCGGCCGCCACAGGTTTCCTTACCGCCGCCGGCGGCGGCGGTAACCCTTTTATAACCGGTTATAAAACTTTTACAGGGGGCGGTAAAACTTTTCCAACCGGTTATAAAACTTTTCTAACCGGTTATAACGGTTTTCCAGCCGGCTGCGGGGCCTTACAGGGGGCGGTAAACCTGTTATAACCGGTTAAAAAACTTTTTTAACCGGTTGGAAAACTTTTACAGGGGGCGGTAAAACTTTTCCAGCCGGT
>JAITLF010000203.1 GCA_031278025.1 Treponema sp. | reverse complement strand
TGTTGCCGCCGTAGCCGCCGGCGGCGGTAAGGGAACCTGTGGCGGCTGTTCCCTAAGAATGTTTAATGCGCTCGCCCCGTCCGTTCCGGAGGGTGAAACCCGCCGTATGTCCGCCTCGTCATTTTCATTGCTCGATTCTTGACAAACCACCGTAACCGGGCAATAGTTTTAGATGGTAATTGAATAGCTTTCAGTCGTAATTACAGAGGGGTTTTTCCGTGCAGTTGCAGCGTCCGGCGTTTATTCAGGAGCAGCGATTAAAGATGAGTCCTCAGCTCTATCAGTCTATCAAGATGATGGAGTTGCCCATGATGGATTTGCGGGAGAAAATTGAAGAGGAGGTGGAGCGGAATCCGGCGCTGGAAGTGGTGGAGGATCATTCCACCGTATCCCTGGACAGGGCGTATACCCCTCCCAAGGAAGAAGATGCCTACTTTGAGGTTACTTCCGACTCGGGCTTTGTCCGCCGGGGCGGGAACGAGGCGATGGAGGAACAGTACAAGTTTATTGAAGGAGCCTTGTCCAGGCCGGAGACACTTCAGGAGCATCTGCTTTGGAGCCTGCGGCTGGAGCCGGTGGACGAGGAGATCCGGCGGATCGGGGAAGTGCTGATTCAAAACTTGGATTCCGATGGGTTCCATAAGGAGCCCGTGGACTTGCTTCTTAATGGGGGGGATCCGGGGAAGATCGGCGCAGCTCTGAAGCTGGTGCAGTCCCTGGATCCGCCGGGGGCCTGTACGACGGGTTTCCGCGAATCCCTTTTGGTACAGACTCGGCTTTTGACGGATGCGCCGCCGGGGATGGAAGAAGCCTTGGATTATCTGGAGCTTCTTGAGAAGGGGAAGTTCGCCGAGGTTGCCAAAAAATTGGGGCGCAGCCAGGACGAAATCGGCGTGATTTTGGAGCGGATTCGGGCGCTTTCGCCCTTTCCAGGGCGGCGGTTCGATTCCGCTGACACCCGGTATGTAGTCCCGGACATACAGGTTATCAGGAAAGAAGGGGAATTCGCCATCATTTTAAATGAAGAGGAAATTCCGGTCCTGGGGATCAACCCCTTCTTCATGAAGATTTCCGATAAAAAAGACGGGAACAGGAAAAACACCGATACGTCCGGTAAAGAGGTCAGGGACTTTGCCAAAGAAAACATCAAAGAGGCCCGGTGGTTCATTCAGTCTATCAATCAGCGCAACCATACCTTGTTGCGGGTTTCCCGGGCCATCGTGGAATTTCAGCGGCCATTTTTTGTCAACGGGCCCAAATACCTGGAGCCGCTTACCTTGCGGGATATAGCCCAGGAGTTGGGGGTCCACGAGACGACGGTGTCCCGGACGGCCAACGGCAAGTACATGCAAACCGAATGGGGCATCTTCGAGGTGCGCTATTTTTTTACCAATTCAATTTCCGGGATGGGATCCGGCGGGTCCCGGTTTTCCAAGGAAGGCGTCAAGGAAATAATCCGGGAACTTATCCGCGAGGAAGAACGGCGCATCCCGGATCAAGAGATCACCGATCTGCTTGCCAAGCGGGGAATTTCTATCGCCAGACGGACTGTCGCAAAATACCGGAGTGAACTGCATCTGGGTTCATCATATTCACGATGAACCGGCTCAAGTGAGTCTGTCCCCTGGAGGTCGGACCTCCGTTCTTTGCGATTTCTGCCGGCGATGTTAAAATATTTTTTCATGTGCGGAGGGTGCCGCATTCAGGAGGTATAGTTATGAATACTGAAATCAAAGCCGTGCATTTTACCTTGAGGGACGATGCCAGGGAGTATCTGGATCGGAAGATTACGCGAATTCACAATGCCGAAAATATGATTATTGATCTCCTTTTTACCCTGACAAAAGGCAAGAATTTTTCCGCCGAGGCGACGGTAAACTTCCGCTGGGGGGTATCCATACACGTGAAAGAGGATGATTTTGAGCTGATTCCCGCCATTGATAAGATGATGGATAAACTGGATGCGAAGATAACCAAGGAAAAAGAAAAAGCCAAAGATATAGCGAAGAAGGAAACAGCTTCGGAGAAGCGTAAAAGCGAATAACTGACTTTTGGCGGAAGCCGTGGTGGCATCACCGGTCCGGGTGCTGTTACCACCGTACATCGTCTTCCGTCCCTATCCCCAGACATACGGCTACTTTCCGTTCCCAGCCGGGAATATGGTTGTAGATGGGGGTGTTTACCGGACGGACCTTTCCGTTAGGAAAACGCAACGCCAGAGAGGTGGAACTGCCGCCGTCAAAGTTGATCCCCTCAGAGGCTCCCAGCCGGCGGAGCAGCTCCGCAAGTTCCGCTTCGGTGGCGCCCACGCTCCCGGACCGCCGTCCGTCCACCGCCAGAAGGTAGAGATAGCGGCCATCCTCGGACAGTCCCGCAGCGCTTCTGGGATGACGGGGCGGCGCCTTGTTGGACGTCTTCAATCGTTGGGCGGTCTCGCCATCCTTAAGTAGTATCTGAAAGCCGCCTACAGCATCTCGTATCCCCTCAAGGGAGATTATTGTTGCCTGTCTCACTATGGCTGCCCTGAGCGGGCCTTTATCCGGGCCTTCGTAAAAGACCAGGGCGTCGAAATCGGGATCAGGCAGGGAAACCACTACCCCGTCTGCGACAGTAATACCGTTTATAGCCCGGTCTTCCCCGGTCTTCCCGGAAATCAGGCTGAAAGGATTGGTGTTTATCCCCGCAAGACAATCGTACTGCCTGACAAAGCGGCTCACGGTGGTACCGGAGATATAGCCTTCCCGAAACTTCCCCTTAACCAGATCGGGTCTGCTCACCACGATACGCAGACCCGGCGCTTCTAAGTCTACCCGCAAGGCCCAAAGTTCCAGCTTAGGTTCACGAACTTTCCCCGCAAAGAAAGAAAGGGCCGGCGTTACATTCTCAGCGAAAGGTTCCCATTGGGGCAAAAGCTCCCCTGGAGAAGCCGCCAGGCCCAGGCTTTCAGGAGGCGCTATGGGCGGCAGAGTCCGGCAGGAGACGGCTGGACCGGCGATAATCAGAATGACGAACAGTTGGACGAAAGTATGCACAGGCTATTCCTCCGCGTCGTAGTCCGCTTCGGCTTCGGCGGCCAGGGCGATGCCGGTTTCGGCGCTTCGGGAATTGAGATCCCCGTAGAGACCGTTGCCGGACGCGTCCCCGCTTGCCTTCTTTGGGGCCGAACGACCCGCACCCCGGGCAAAACGTGTTTTTGCGGCTTCCCGATCCCCCAGGGCCAGTTTTGCGGCGGCCCGGACGGCACGGGCGGAAGTTTCGCTCAGGCGGCAACTTTCGGCCAGGGCTTCGGGAGCGGCGGCGGCCAGGGCATCAAGGCTGCCGTAGGCTTTCATAAGGGCGGCGGCTCGTTTGGGGCCTATGCCCTCCACGGACTCCAGGACCGGGAAAGCCAGATCCTTGGAACGGAGCCGCTGGTTGAGGGATGTGGCGAAACGGTGAGTCTCATCCCGGACGAACTGAAGAACCTTGAGGGCTTCGGAACGTTTGGAAAGGCGCACCGGTTCCCGGGCATAGGGAAGCCAGAGCTCCTCATCCCGTTTGGCCAAGCCGACAAGATCGCTATCCATCCCCAGCTCATCGAATACCCCCTTGGCGGCGTTCACCTGGCCTATGCCGCCGTCTATGAGTACCAAATCCGGCAGTTCTTTACCCTCCCGTATCAGCCGGGAATAGCGGCGGTGTACCGCTTCCCGCATAGCGGCAAAGTCGTCTACCACTCCCACCACGGTGCGGAGCTTGAAGCTGCGGTAGTTCTTCCGGTCCGGGACCCCGTTCTTAAAGGAGATGAGGGAAGCCACCGGATGTTTCCCGTCCAGCTGGGCAATGTCGAAGCCTTCAATCCGTTCGGGTCTGATTTTAAGCCCCAATGCCTGGGCCAACTCGTCCAGGGCAGGACCCGCCCCCCGTTCCTTGAGCCGCCGCCTCAGGTCCTCCAGGGCGTTCTGCCGGGCCATAGCCAGAACCGCTTCGTGGCGCTTTTCGTCCGGCGGCAGCAGTTCCGGCGCATAGCCGAACTGTTCCCGGAACCAGCGCAGAAGGGAAGCGTCCGGGGAAGCCGCGCCCAAATCCAGGTAGATTCGCGGCGGCGGAGGGCGATCCGGGGCGTAGTAGGAAGCGGCGAACGTCTCCAGCGATTCGGACTCGCCGGCGGCGGAACGGGTGCGGAACAGTTCCCGTCCGGTCATCTTGCCGCTCCGCATGGAGAAGACCGTAAAGGTAGCCAAGACGCCTTCCGCGGCCCAGGCAATGTAGTCCCGGCCTTCGGGATCAAAGTCCACCATGGTGATATCCGCGGAAAGCTGTTCTATGGCTTTAATGGCGTTTCTGAGCCGGGCGGCCCCCTCAAATTTCAATTCCGCCGCAGCCTCGTGCATCCGTTCGGTGAGTTCTATGATGAGGGATTCGGTTTCCCCGGCCAGAAGCGTTTCCACCCGCTTAATATGGCGTCCGTATTCTTCGGCGCTGATCTTGCCGCAGCAGGGAGCGGCGCAGCGGCCTATGTGGTAATACATGCAGGGAACCGGGTTCCTACAGGGAACCGGGCTGCCGGCGCCGCCCTTCCGCCGTGCGGGAAGGCGGCGGCACTTCCTTAGGGGAAAGAGCTTGTCGATGATGTCCAGCATGGTGTCCACCGCGGGAACATTGGGGAAGGGGCCGAAATACCGGGACCCGTCCTCTACGATATGCCGGGTCCTGAACACACGGGGGAATTCCCCGGCGGTAACGCGGATCACCGGGTAGGTCTTGCCGTCCTTCAGGTTAATGTTGTACCGGGGGCTGTGCTGTTTGATGAGGGTGTTTTCCAGGAGCAGGGCTTCGTATTCGTTGGCTACAATGATGGTCTCTATGGCCTGGACATGACGCATCAGGGTGGCGGTTTTAACGTCTTTGCCGCCGGAAAAATATGAGTTCAGCCGGTTTTTGAGCATCTTCGCCTTTCCAACGTAGATGATCCGTTTCTCGCTGTCCCGCATGATGTATACCCCCGGTTCCCGGGGCGCGTCGCCGGCCGCGGCTTTAAGGGAAGCCCAGATATCGGAAAGCCCTGTATCCATAACGAAAGTATACCGGTTTTTGCGCTGATAATGAATAACCACGCGGGGCGCCGCCCCGCCGCCCCGCGGGGCGCCGCCCCGCACCTCGCGGGGCTCCGCCCCGAACCCCGCCGGGGGCGCCGCCCCCGGACCCCTGCTGGGGGACCACGGGCCCCCCAGACCCCCCAC
>JAITLF010000168.1 GCA_031278025.1 Treponema sp. | reverse complement strand
GGCGCGGCGGCTCTGCCGCTGCAGGCACTGTCGGCGGTGGGGGTGGCGGTTCTGCCTCAGCAGGGGTCGGCGGCGGGGACGGCGGTGTTGTCACCACAACAGGGTTCGGCGGCGGGTGCGGAGGCACCGCAACAAGATTCAGCGGCTGTTGCGGCGGCGCTGCCGCAACAGCCGGAATTACCGGCGCTTTGGCGGGGAGTCCAGTTTCCCGCCTTGACTGTGTAGTTGGCGTGAAAGGAGCAGAGGGGGTGTTCCGCGCCGCCGGGGAGGAAATCCCGCGCCCTGAGTGTGCCGGCGCTCTGCTCCTCGATGCCTTTCAACAGGGCGGGGATGGTAAGGCGGTCCGTTACGGGGTCTCCCCGGTAGCGGCCGAAAAAGCTCATCGGCTGGAAGTGAACGCCCCGTACCGCCGGCATATTGTCCGCCGCGAATTCGAGGATTGACCAGAGATCCCCGTCGTTGACGCCCCGCCTGATTGTGGGGGTCAGGACCACCCCTACTCCGGCTTCGGCGCAGTTTTTAACCGCGCGGATCTTTTCCGCCACAAGATCGCGGCCCCGGAGCGCGGCGCAGTGGTCCCCGTCCAGGGAGTCGAATTGCAGGAACACCGTATTAAGGCCCGCTTCCGCCAGTTTACTGAGGTACTCCCTGTCCCGGGCGATACGAAGCCCGTTGGTATTTAGTTGAAAGAAGGTGAATCCCCGGTCCTTCCCCATGCGGATAATTTGGGGGAGATCGTCCCGGAGCGTGGGTTCGCCCCCGGAAAGCTGAATGTTGAAGGGGCCTCCCTGTTCCATCAGCCGGCCGTACCAGAAGGCGATGGTTTCAAGGGGAGGATCGGCGGAAGCGGCCTGTCCCGCGGACGCGAAACATACCGGACAGCCCAGGTCGCAGCGGCCGGTAAGTTCCAGGAGGACGCAGCAGGTCGCCTGGAGGTGGTTTTCGCATAGGCCGCAGTCGTAGGGACAGCCCCGGCTTGGCCGGCTTTGGGGGTTTTTCGGCCGCTGGGCCGGGTTTTGGGAAGCCCGCCATTCCAGAAAGCCTGAAGCGCCCTGCCAGAGGGGAACCGCGAATTCCCCGTGTTCGGGGCAGTTTTTTACCAGCCATACGGCGTCTTCCCGGCCCCGGTACGAGGCGTCAACGGGTTCAAGGCAAACCGGGCACAGGCTGCGGGTCTTTCCCAGCGGCGGATCGTCCCGCCCGATGCGGGGGGTAACAGGGGCGGGGGCAAGTTCAATATTACTCATATATCATCCTCTCTTGTGGATGGGGGGTAGCCGGAGACCCCGCACACGGCGCAGCCGGGGAGGAGGCTCCGGCGCAGGGGGGGCCACGGCGGCCTTAATACAGGGCGCCCGCCCTCCGGTAACCGGCCCCCCCCTCTTTATGCTGTTATCAGGATCAGGAACCGCCCGCCGGATCGATGCCGTGGCTTTCGAGTATCTCGACGAGCTTTTCAAAGGACTTTTCCATGAGGCCGGGGCAAAATTCCATCATTTTTGCGCGGTCATTGCCAATCAGATCCCGGCATTCAAGGCTGCCGTTCTCCTGTTCAAACCATTCCAGAAATTCCCTTACCGGTTCTCTGTAGCCGGTTGGTTCGGCCTCCCCGCTGTGACGGGCGAAGTAACTTGACAGGGTGCAAGCCGCCCCGGTGAGGGTGCCGCAGGTTCTCCGAGAGAACATGCCGTTGGCCAGGCCGCCCAACGCCCTGATTGTGAAGGGATCGTCTATCCCCCGCAGTTTCATGGACAACAGCATCATTACCTGGCTGCAATAATGCCCCCGGAACAGTTCTTCCATTATTTTATCACCGAGCGCCGACATACTATTTGTCCTCCAAATTTTTTTCCACATGGAGCATACGCCCCACGGCAAGTTCCTCGGGTATGTAGACCATTCCGCAGCGGGGACAGCCGGGCAGTTCGACCGGGAAAGAGGAAGTGAGGTAACTCAGGGTGACCGGCAGGGAAGTCAGGGGAATGCCGCATCTGGCGCAGATCAGTTCTTCGGTGTGTTCCAGGCCGGTGTCGTATTTTTCCATAATTACCTCATTACCTCATCCTAGGCGGTAACAACGGCGGTCATGCGGTGGCAGTAGGCGTTGTGTACGCGGAATCCGCCGCCTTCCGGGCTGTATTCAACCCAAAAGCTTACATTGGCCGGCCGGCCGCTCGCGATAAAATGCCCGTTCCGGGGGTTCCGGAATTTTGCCTGTTCCGCCTCGGCCCGGGTAATTACGGCGGCGATGTCGCTTCTCAGTATATGGGTCCGCTCGATCTTCTGCTCCAGCCCTTCGTCCAGTATTAGTTCCACGGTTTCCTCCTCCTCCGTTTCCTCGCCCCACAGTTCCTTTAAGAGAATGCGTTTGAGGCCGGCCCGGTTATCCTGCCGCCGCGACCAGGTGGGGCTTTTCCGCGCCGGAGCCGCTTCGGGGGCGGGGTAGAGCAGTTCCAAAAGATGCCGCGTGTCCCGTCCCTGGGAACGGAACCTGTCCCGGCAATTGATACAGTACGTCAACAGGGGGGCCTCCGCGTCAGGCTGTTCCGGGGCAGTTTGCTTCGGGGCAAGCTGTCCCAGGGCGCAATCCGTCAAAGCCGAAGCGGTGTCCGCGTTTACAAAGACGGTCAGGCCGCCGTATCCGCAGCAGGGATCCTGCCTGTCCGGGGCGCCTTCGCGGAGTTTTATCCCCAGGGAAGCGGCCAGATTCCGTACATGGGTTTTGATTTGCCCTTCCCCGCGCGCCCCGCAGGCGTGGTGCAGGACCATGGATTGAGGGACAGACCCCCCCGCCTTCCCTCGGAAGCCGGTTTCGTCCAGTACTCCGAAGATGTCCGCCGTTTCGATCCCCACGAGGTCACGGAGGGCCGAGGCGCAGGTGGGGCAGGCGGCGATGACCCTGGGTTTCCCGAGCTGTTCCCAGGAGGAGCGTAACCGCGCCTTTGCCTCCCCGAAGGCCGCCGTGTCCCCGGCCCAATGTGCCATGATCCCGCAGCATCCCAGAAAAATTCCGACTCCGCCGGGAAGCCTGTCCATAAGGCCGGCGTAGATCCTCCTGACCAGTTCCGGTTCCGAGGCGGGAAGCTGGCAGCCGGGGAAGAACAGGGATTCCGGCCTTTCAAAGCCCGGCTGGGAACGGCAGAGGAAAAAGGCGGGGGACATACTGTAGCGCATGTCGAGCAGGGCGAATTCATGGGCCGAGGGGGGCATCTTGCCCGATTTTACCATGTGACGCCGGGCGGCGAGGAATACATCCGCCAGATTGAGGCCGTTGGGACAGATGGCCCCGCACTGGGAACAGAGGGCGCATTCGTTGATCATGCCGTTGGCATCGTGGTTGCCCATCGCGATGGACAGGTTGTTGTACACCATCCTGATATAGCGCCGGGGATTGGATTTGTATTTTTGCATAAAGGCGCATTTTTTTACGCACTCGTTACATTCGCACTGAAGGCAGCGGGAGGCTTCCGAAACGGCGTCCGCCTGCTCATATTCGCCGTCTTCCGGCGTTACCGGGCCGGCCGGAACTGCCGAATCGAGGTTGGTAAAAAGCCGGCTTTTGGAAGTCCCCTCCCGTTCCCGGCCGGCGTCTACGGAGACGCCCTGGAACAGGCGGTCTATGGTGATGGCGGCGCTTACGCCGTCAAAAATATCGTAGATGGCCGAATCGCCTTCTTTTAGGCGGCCGGAACGTTTTCCCGCGAGGAGTCCGGGCCGGCCGGTCAGCAGAGTCGCGCCGTCCGCGAGACTGTCCAGGGAGGAGGCGCAGGCCGCGTATACCGCGTCGTAACCCTCGCCAAGCAGGGAGGCCGGGCCGTCCGGGCCGTCAAGCGCTACGGAACGGCCGTACTCGACGGTAACGGGCATTTTAAGGAGGGTCCGGATTTCCCCTTCCAGCGCCTCTTGGATCAGGGCGCCTCTCCGGGGATCTTCTTCCCGGGACAAAAGCCGGCCGCCAAGCCGGGAGGAAGCCTCGATGATGGTTACCTTGTAGCCCTTTCTGGCAAGGTTGTTCGCCGCGGCAAGCCCCCGCAGCCCGCCGCCGATGACGGCGGCCTTTTGGGTTTTTTTGGGGAGCAGAAAGGGCGGCTCCGAGGGAACGCCCGCGGTACGGGCGGCGAATTGTTCAAGCAGGCCCGTCTCCACGGCACCGCCCAATTCCGCCCTTTTGCAGGCTGTCCGGCAGGGAGCGTCGCAGGCGCAGGCCGCCAGCGGGGCGAGGGGTATGGCCTTGGCGTAGAGTTTCCAGGCCTCGGGGGTTTTGCCCTGCCGGATCAGGGAGACAAAGGCCCTGACATCGAGGTGCATGGGGCAGGCCGCCTGACAGCCGGGGGGGTCCTCCTGGGTACAGAGGGCTTCAACCTGGCGCAGCAGATCCTGATCCAGAAAGGTCTCTACGGTAACTTTAGCCGGCATGATTCTCTATTATACCATAAATTGTAAAAACCACAAACCACACACAAAAACACAAACTTTAGTTCAACATGTCGTCTTGCTCGTGATGGTTGGTGTGGTTTCGGGCTGAAGCCCGGCGGTTAAATTTTATCAGCAAAAATTTGCGGGATTCGCCGAATATCCGGTTCGTTGCGGCTTAAAAAAACCCCGCCCCGAAGAAAATTCCACGGGACGGGGCATGATTTACCCTTATGCCTTCAGTTTCGCGAGGCCCGCCTTGACCTTTTCGGGGAGGGCGGGGATTTCCGTGATCCGCACGCCGCACGCCTGATAAACGGCGTTCAGGATTGCGGGAGCGGAAGCGCAGAGGGGCACTTCCCCGACGCCGGACGCGCCGTAGGGGCCGCTGGGCCTGGGTACTTCGGCGTACTCAATGACAAAGTCATCGGGGATGTCCTCAATCAACGGAAGGCCGCAGCCCGCCAGGGTGGTGTGCTTCTTGAGGTCGTCAAAGTCCTCGGTCAGCGCGAGGCCTATGCCCTGGGCGATACCGCCGTAGATCTGGCCGTCAACCACGGACTTGTTGATCACCTTGCCCACATCGGCAATGGTATAGAAGGAAATTACCTTTACCTTGCCGGTCTCGGTATCCACCTCGACGGTGGGCATGAAAAGCTCGTACATGTAATTGGAGAAAGGCGCGCCCTGGCTTGTTTCCAGATCGCAGTTGGAACACATATCCGCGGCCCAGCTTCCGTCGTACTTTAAGGGGAGGTTTTCGGCGACCATCTCGTCGTAGGTTCGGTAGCTCCCGTCCGCTTTTTTCAGGGCGTTGAGAAGCGCCTCACTGGCGATACGGATGGCATTGCCGGTTACCACGTTGGAGCGGCTGCCGCCGGCGGGACCGGAATTGGGGGTAATGCCCGTATCGTTCATTAGAAGGACGATGTCTTCGGGCTTGAAACCGGCCTGGCGCAGGGTTTCGTGGGCCATGGTAAGGGTACCGATGTCGGCGCCCTGTCCGTGATCCTCCCAGCTTGACCAGACCCTTACCTTCCCACCGGGCAAGAGTTCGGTGGAGGCGGCGGAGGCGTCCACGCCGTCAAGACCGCAGCCGTATACGCCGATGGCAAGGCCGACGCCGTATTTGTACTTGCCGCCCTTGGCGTTCAGTTCCTTTACCCGCTCTTTTTCCGCATAGTACCTGGGTTTCAGGGTGTTCATCATGCCGGGCAGGGAGAATACCTCCGGCGTCTGGCCGGTGATATTGGTACAGCCTTCGCGATAGACGTTCCGGTAGCGGATCTCGAAAGGATCAAGCCCGGCTTTTTCCGCCAGAATGTCCATCAGGATTTCCGTACCCAGTTCGATTTCCGGCGCGCCATAGCCCCGGAATGCGGAACCCCAGGCGTGGTTGGTAGCAACGGTGTAATTTTCCGTGCGGATGTTCGGCACGTCGTAGCCGGCCAGGTGGTACTGGGCGAGCCGCAGGGTAAGGAGATCGCCGAATTCCGAATACGGTCCGTGGTCGAGGATGTTCTTCCCTTCCAGGGCCAGTATTTTGCCGTCCTTGTCCGCCGCGACTTTCATGTCCATAAAGACCGGGGAACGTTTTCCCGTATAGGTTATCATCTGGTGCATGTCGTACACCAGGGAAACCGGCCGGTTGTCACAGGCAAGGCAGGCGACGCCGACAAGCGCTTCCATGGTGGGGGAGAACTTGTATCCAAAGGTAGCGCCGGCCGGATTCTGGATCAGCCTGATCTTGTCGCCTTCGACGCCGATTCCGGGCGCGATCATGGCGGCGTGGAGATGGATGCCGATTGACTTGGAGTGGATGGTCAGGCGGCCTTCCTCGTCAATATAGGCCTGTCCGCAGTCCGGTTCCAGGGGAAGGTGGGGCTGCCTTGAAGAATAGGCGTGAACATCGGCGGTAACGGAGGCCTTGGCCATGATGTCCGCGGTTTCGCCGCCCTTCTTGTTGTTGATCTGGAAGTACACGTTTGGCGTTCCGGGGTGAATTTCGATGGCGTCGTCGGCCATAGCCGCCGGGGCGTTCATGTAGGCCGGGAGCAGTTCCAGGTCAACCTTGACCTTCTTTGCCGCGGCCTTTGCCTGTTCCACCGTATCGGCGGCGACAATGGCGATGGCGTCCCCGTACTGGAATACCTTTTCATCGCACAGAATGGGACGATCCCATCCGTCGCCCTTGTTCGTGGGGAAGGTGATAAGCCCCGTGATGCGGTTCCGGCCCTTGACATCCTTGTGGGTTACGACCTTGTACACGCCGGGCATCTTTTCCGCTTCGCTCGCATCGATGCCTTTGATCTTCGCGTGGGAAACCTCCGCCTGAACCAGCGCCAGGTGCAGCGTTCCCGGGGGCATCTGCAGGGCGACATCCCCACCGAAGTCCCAATTCCCGGTTACCTTCGCCTTGGCGGAGGGCCGGTGATAGTAGGTACCGGTGATCTTGTTGCCCACCGGCTTAAAGAGCAGGTCCTCTTTCTTCATTTCGCCGCGCAGAACCTTTGCCGCGTCCATGACCGCGTCTACCAAGGGCTTGTACCCCGTGCAGCGGCAGGCGTTCCGGTGCTGCTGGAACCATTTCCGCACCTCGTCCCGGGTGGGGCTGGCGTTTTCCGCCAGAAGCTGTTTCGCGGACAGGATAAAACCCGGCGAACAGAACCCGCACTGGGCGCA
>JAITLF010000141.1 GCA_031278025.1 Treponema sp. | reverse complement strand
CATGTTCTCAGCGCATACATTACAAGGGCTTCCTTTAGCCTGCGCCGATTCCAAACGACGGAGGCGTCCGGCCCTGTTTCGTCCGTTACATCCCATCCCTAAATAAACGCATATGGGGATATCCCCGGAACTTTGGGGGATATCCCAAGAGTGCGCGGGGCTCCGCCCCGCCGGGGGGTTTAGAACCCCCCGGACCCCCACAAAACCACTGCAAGCTCCCTCAGCTGCCCGTTGACTCCGAGCCGGCGCTTTCCATAAGGGCGGTCAGTTCTTCCCCGTTGTCGGCGATGATACCCGCCGCCAGGTAACGGGCCACGGCGGTTTCGGTGGTGTAGGCCCCCATGGGGATCGCGCCTTCCCGCCATAGCTTCCGGGAGGTGATGTCGTAGCCGGAAAAGTCCACGATGCCTTCTTGTTGGGAAGTGCAATAGAACCGGGTTCCCCGGCGCTTGCCGAGGGAAAAGACCCGTTTGAGGGAATAGGGGCCTTCCCGAAAGCCGGCGGTCCCCGTGTCGTACAGTTCCAGGAAAAAGTTCTTTACCCCCTTGTCCATGATGGAGATGAGGTAGTCTGAGCGGAGGCCGGGATAAAGCCTGATGACGCACATGGAGTTTACCGCGTCTTCCAAAAGCTGGGACAGGACATACTGATCCGCCGCGAGGGGTCCGGTAAGAAGAGCGGTTCCCGTAAACGTCGGAGCCGTCATGTTCCAGTTTCTAAAGCCGTCGTTCCCTATGCGCTCGAATTTCAGGTTGAGGGGGGAAAGAACCTTACCCCCGTTCACGACATAAACCCCCTTGGGTTTATTCAAGGCCAGGTCCACCGCCTTCCTGATGGTCCTGAGCGCCTCCTGGGAAGCCCCGGGCGGGGAGGAAGAGGCTGCCAGAACCACGGGGGCATTGGCTTCCGCAAAGAGCCAGTAGAGGAGCGGGGCGGTGTAGGGCAGGGTATCAATTCCGTGAGCCACGACGATGCCGTTAGCGGTTCCGGAATTAAGGCGGTCGGTGATGGTTTCGATAAGCACCGCCCAGTCCGAGGGGATGATCTCTTCCGAAAGGATGCGCCCAACCTGTATGGACTCAAACCGTACCTTGACGTTCCCTTCGCCCCGGAAAAGGCCGGCGGCTTCCTCGTTTTTCGCCAGAAGTTCCCGGAGAACCCGCTCGTCCCCCACTTCCAGGCTGCCGTCCTCGGCAATGCGTCCGGAGATGGCGCCGCCCATGGAAAGGACGTAGACCAGGGACACCGAAAGCCGTTCCCGGAGTATGTCCTTTACCAGGGTGGGTTCCGCAAGACCGTTGGTTTCCTTCATGATGCTCCCGGTAAGGAACTGTATAGGCCCGGCCTCGCCTTCCCGTATGCGGTGAACCTCCTGGGGATTGGCGTCTATCACCGCCTGTACGATCCGCGCTATCTCGGCCCGGTCCGTAAGCTGCTCCCAGCCCCGCTCCCTGACCAGTTCCCGTGGGGCGCGGTTTGTATCCAGCACGGCGGTAACGGTTTGCTTGGCGATGCTGCCGTGTATGCGCCGTTCCCGGAGCATCTTCAGGATGTCCGCGAAACGTTCCGGCGTCAGGGGGGCGTCCGCCAGGCCGAAGCCCAGGCGCCTGCATTCCTTTATCACAAAAGAGGCCATCCATTGGGCGGTTTCCCGTGGAGACGCCCCATGGGACAGGGTTTCCTCAAAATAATCGGCCCGGCTCGTCTCGTCACAGATGAATTCCGCCTGATGCAGGGTAAGGCCGTAACTGTTCATGAAACGGTTCCTTCGGGCTTCCGGAAGCTCGATGGAAAAGTTGTCCAGGGCTTCCAGGATGTCCGGTCCCGGACGGAAATTGGGAAGGTCCGTCGGGGCAAACCGGTTTTTTTCGTCGTCAGAGCGGACCTGGAAGGATTCGGTGGCCGATTTAGCCTCGTTCCATATCCGGCTCTCGCTGAATACCGTCCCGCCGTTGGTTACGATCTCTTCCTGCCGGGAAAGCTCCGCGTTTATCCCCTTGGACACGAAGTTAAAGGAGTTGAGGTTCCTCAGTTTTACCTGGTAGGAGGGGACATCGGGGTAGGGCGCCAGGGCCGTGTAGGCGTTACAGCGTATCACGTTCTCCAGCGGGACGCCGGGGATAAGCTCCAGATACTGGATGCGCCGCCGTAAATCGGAGAGAAAGACCTCCGCCTCTTCCCCTATCTCGAAGTCCGCTGCCGTCCTGAGCCTCAGACTGGGCATACCCGCCTTGGAATAGTCCATGAAGGTTGTCGATCCCTTGCCCGGCCTGGTCAGACGTCCGGCGTCTTCTTCCAGCCGGACCTCAGTAATGCGGATACGCTTCTTCCGCCGGTGGAACATGATATCCATGATGCAGGCCTCCCCCAGCTTGATGGAAAGCCAGGACAAGGGATATTCCGGCGGCAGGGTAGGGGTGTTCAGGTTCCTTTCATAGGGGGCGTCTTTGATGATAGTCCCCCCCAGGCCGTGTATCAGGAGGTACGCCTTCCGGGCAGCCAGGGCGTTAAGGCGGGGCGCCGCCCCCCTTTCTCCCCGGCAGACCGGACAGGAGCCTCCTCCTGGACCGTGGGAGGCTGGAGTGCAGTCACAAAAAGTTTTTACCCCCGAAAGCAGCAGGATTCGGACTTCCAGGGAAATATACGACTTGTACACCGGGCATTACCTCTTCACTATGCGTATTGCATTATTCTATAGTAAATAAATGTCTGCTGAGGCTGCTTCAAACTGGGTTTGAAGCAGATACTTCTTTCAAAAAAAAGAAAAAATGCATGGAAAAATTCCTGTTATTACTGTATACTAAAAAAAATCTTGTAGCAATTAGCAGGGTTAACTTCTGACCATAGCATACGGTAATCCCGGCAAGTTATAAAGGAGCTGGCGTGATACGGCGTGATTTCCCCAAAATTCATTTTTATGATCAAGATTTTGTGGATATCTATGATAAAACCTGGGCCTGGATTCAGGATTGCTGGAACGGCGGGAGTGAATCCGGCGGCATTGGTGAATCCGGCGGCATTGAGGGAAAATTCTTCTCGTATCCCGGAAGTCCGGTGATACAGCAATACGACGCTGTTTTTTCATCGTTTTTTCTGGTCTATTCCAACCGGATATATCAGGCCCATCCAACCCTGGATGCTTTTTATACCCGCCAGGAACCGAGCGGAGCGATACGTTCCGCATATAACATACGTACCGGCTTGCCCCATGTGGATCAGGATAACCCCGAAGGTCTGGGGCTTCCCCTGTTTGCCTGGGCCGAATACAACCTTTACCACAAAACGGCGAATAAAAAACGGGTTAAGGACATAATTCCTATACTCCACAAATACATAGAGTGGATAGACGCGGTGTTTAAGCGGCCCAACGGCCTTTATGAAGCGTCGTTATCCGCTACGGGGATGGTAACACCCTGCCGAGAGGCGGCCTGCTATCCGGTGGATTTTAACGCGGTTATGGCCGTTAACATGCTTTACATGGCCGCCCTGGCGGATATTCTAAACGACAAAGAGGCCAGTTTTCAGTATAAACGGCAGTATTTTTCCCTGAAAATCCGTATCAATACCCTGATGTGGGACAATGACGATGGGTTCTATTACGACATAGACCGGAACGAGCAGCGGATCAGGGTAAAGACCCTGGCGGGTTACTGGCCGCTTCTGGCGGAGATCCCCAATGACGACAAGGCTGAACGGCTCATCGACAAACTGTCGGACCCCCGGTTCTTCGGCTCTCCTCATCCCTTTCCATCCATGGCGGTGAATGAGCCGGAATTTGACGAAAACGGCGGCGGTTTCCGGGGTTCCGTGTACCCCCACCTCACCTTCATGGTGATCAAGGGCCTTGAACGGTACCAGCGCTGGGAATTGGCCCGGGAATGTGCCACCCGGCACCTCTACTTTGTCCTGGATTCCATGAGTCCCGACGGGAACCACCATAAGGGGAATCTCTGGGAAGCCTATCTTCCCCTGAAAGAAGGCCCCGCCCAGTGGCCGGAGCGCCCCGACTTTCCCCGGTCCCAGTACCTTACCTACGACGCCCTCTCCACCATTTGCCTAACCATAGAGAACGTGGTAGGGCTTTTCATCTCCCTGCCCCGGAAGACGGTGGACTGGATCATCCCTAATCTGGAGATCATGGGGGTAGAGAACCTTTCCCTCAAAAAGAATATGATCACCATCTTGTCCAACAAGAGCGGACGGGGCTGGGAGATTCGCATGGAAAGTGAAAAGCTCTACTATTTTACGATAAATATCCTGGGAAAAAAGAAGAAAACCCTTCCCATACCTTCGGGGAAGTGTTCGATGCTTATTGATAAGCTATAAGGCTCTTCCGGCGGAGCCGCGTGGTCGTGGACGCGCTGATTTCGCTCGCCGGTTCTTTTGGAAGGTATTCAGGACAACAGCAAATAGTACACAGATACTCAGCGTGCTCTTAACCGTTAACCGTATTGATGCCATTCGCCCCGCAGGTTGCCAAAACAGGCGAAAAATTAGTACCCTTTTATGGAAGTAACTGGCAGTATTCATATTATAAACTTCTAGAAAGATATAGGAGGATTCTCATGAAGCGATATCTAAGTTTGAGTATTTTGTTATTCATTTTGGTTTTTACCGGGTTTACCGATGCCGCATATCTGCGTAGTTTCCGTCAGCGGGGCCCGGCAATCACCGGGCTCAAATCCCAGGCTTTGATTGGTCTTCATCCGAGCCTTCCAATGGGAACCAAGGTAACGATAACGAATTTGAAAAATGGTTATAGGGCGGATGTTACCATTCATGGACGTATGGTCGCTTCAGCAAGCCATATAATAGATTTATCTGAAGGGGCGGCTAAGGCTTTAGGTATGGCGGCCGGGGGCGCAACTCAGGTAGCATTGGAGGTCATTCGGAGCAGGCCGAAAAACGAGGCTGGCGATTCCGGCGAGGCTGCGGATGATGAAGTCGAAGAATAGGGGCCGAAAGGTTTGGAAAGGCCACTAAATTCAAGAAGTGAGGAGAAGTAACGTATGGAAAAAATCTTTCACCTGAAAGAGCGTGAGACCACGTTTATGCGGGAAGTGGTGGCAGGGCTTACCACATTCCTGACCATGTCCTACATTCTGGCGGTTGTTCCGGGATTGTTGGGCGGGGTTCCCGGAGGGCCGCCCGTAGCGGCGGTGTATACGGCTACGGTGCTGGTTGCGGCTATAGGAACCCTGATCATGGCGTTGTCTTCAAACCTGCCGGTGGCCGTGGGACCCAGTTTGGGTCTGAGCGCCTTTTTTGCCGACGTGGTTTTGGGAATTATCGGATTCGAGCTGTCATGGGCGGAGATCCTGGGCGCGGTACTCATACAGGGAGTACTCTTTGCCGTCATATCCCTGCCGGTTATCCGCGGGGTCGTGGTGGATGCCATCCCGCTGAACCTGAAGAAAGCGGTAACCGTGGGTATCGGCGTGCAGATAGCGATGAAAGGCCTGATGAGTACCGGGGTAATCATGTGGGATGATGCCTTTAGCCAACTGGGTTCGATCACCTCCGAGGACGCCCTGGTTACTGTCATCGGGCTCCTGATCACAATAGCCCTGTATTCCAAGCATGTACCCGGGGCTATCCTTTTAGGCATTCTGATAACCGCCGCCATCCGCATACCCTTTGGGGGATTCGGCCTGGCGGAGGGCTATGTTCCCGTAAGCCTCCCCGCGGCGCCGGTGTTTATCACTCCGAAGTTCTCCTTTTCCTGGGAATTCTTCATCGTGGTGATCGCCTTCCTGTTCATCGATGTTTTCGAGACCCTGGGATCCTTCCTGGGCATAACGGCCCAGGCGGGGATAATCAAAAACAGATCGATTAAAGTCAGGGAAGGGAAGGAAGAAGTAGGGGATGTCCCCCAGACCCTGCCGGCTTTCCTGTCGGCGGCCATCGGCTCCATTGCGGCGGCTTTCCTGGGAACCGCGCCGGTATCGGTGCGGGTGGAAAGCGTGGCGGGATCCGGAACCGGGCGGGGTACCGACCGGGGCAGGGGCGTAGGCGGGCGGACAGGCCTCACCGGGGTGGTTACCGGGCTGCTCTTCGTGGCCGCGTTGTTCCTCAGCCCCCTGTTCACGATTATTCCCAGTTCCGCTCTTGCGCCGGCGCTGGTTCTGGTCGGCCTCCTTTTGATGTGGAAGGTAACGGAAATTGAGTTTACCTATCCCACCGAGGCCATCCCCGCCTTCCTTACCATCATCATCATGCCCTTCACCAGCATTGCGGAAGGTATTGTATATGGGGTTCTTTCGTTTGTAGTGATCAAGACCCTGACGGGCAAAGCAAAATATGTTCCTGCCGCAACGTGGATATTGGCGGCCGTATTTATCCTGCGGTTCTTCATCCATTACCAATAGCGGGCGGGAGAAAGCTGGGCTATGAATCGCGGGTATGGCTTTTTGATTATTGGCGTAGTTCTTCTTGTTTTGCCGGCGGCTGGGCTTTTTTCCCAGGCCAATGAACAGAATTATACGCGGACCTTCCGCCAGCGAGGGGCCGCTACCCGTACTATGCGATCCAATGAATTGGTTGGCGCCCACGCGGCGCTTCCTATAGGGACGAAGGTGGAGGTTACGAATATACAGAATGACCGGAAGATAACCGTTACCATTACCGGACGCATCGCCGCTGCCGGGAACCGGATCATTGACCTGTCCCAGGTAGCGGCAATAGCCCTGCGAATGGGGGACAGCGATTCCGTCTTGGTCTCCATTGAGACGGCCAGGGGCAGAGAACCCCAGGAGCCGTCCCCGCGGCGGCAGCAGGTGCCGCGGGGCCGCGGGGAATTGTAACCCCGCCATCGTTATAGGAGGCTCCTCCGCCTTTCGCGGAGGAGCCTCCCGTGTTTATGGGGGAGCCTCCCGTGTTTATGGGGGAGCCTCCGGCGGCGGCGGGGGAGGCTCCGGCGGCGGCGGGGGAGGCTCCGGCGGCGGCGGGGGAGCCTCCCGTGGCGGCGGACTTGAGTCTAGAAGTTGCAGACTTGAGTCTTGAAGTTCCAGACTCAAGTCTTGAAGTTCCAGACTCAAGTCTTGAAGTTCCAGACTTGAGTCTAGAGCTTCCAGACTTGAGTCTAGAGTTTCCAGACTTGAGTCTAGAAGTTCCAGACTCAAGTCTAGAAGTTGCGGACTTGAGTCTAGAAGTTCCAGACTTGAGTCTAGAGCTTCCAGACTTGAGTCTAGAGCTTCCAGACTTGAGTCTAGAAGTTGCAGACTTGAGTCTAGAGCTTCCAGACTTGAGTCTAGAAGTTTCAGACTCAAGTCTAGAGCTTCCAGACTTGAGTCTAGAGCTTCCAGACTTGAGTCTAGAGCTTCCAGACTCAAGTCTAGAAGTTGCGGACTTGAGTCTAGAGCTTCCAGACTTGAGTCTAGAAGTTGCGGACTTGAGTCTAGAAGTTGCGGACTTGAGTCTTGAAGTTCCAGGCTCAGGTTTCTTGATCGCAGGCCCGCTTCCCGACGCGCCGGACCCGCTTCCCGACGCGCCGGCCCCGCCCCCCGAAGCCCCGGCCCCGCTTCCCGAAGCGGCAGGCTCGCTTCCCGACGTCCCGGACCGCGTTCTCAAACTTCTAAACCCGCTTCCCAACGTCCCGAACCGCGTTCTCAAACTTCTAAACCCGCTTCCCGAAGCGCCGGACCCGCTTCCCGACGCGCCGGACCCGCTTCCCGAAGCGGCAGACCCGCTCCCCGAACCGCCGGCCCCGCTTCCCGACGCGCCGGACCCGCTTCCCCAAGCGCCGGACCCGCTTCCCGAACCGCCAGGCCCGCTTCCCGACGCGCCGGGACCGCTTCCCGACGCGCCGGACCCGCTCCCCGATGCGCCGGACCCGCTCCCCGGCGCGCCGGCCCCGCTTCCCCAAGCGCCGGCCCCGCTTCCCCAAGCGCCGGACCCGCTTCCCGACGCGCCGGGCCCGCTTCCCCAAGCGCCGGGCCCGCTTCCCGACGCGCCGGACCGCGTTCTCAAACTTCTAAACCCGCTTCCCAACGTCCCGAACCGCGTTCTCAAACTTCTAAACCCGCTTCCCAACGTCCCGGACCGCGTTCTCAAACTTCTAAACCCGCTTCCCAACGTCCCGGCCCCGCTTCCCAACGTCCCGGCCCCGCTTCCCGACGCGCCGGACCCGCTTCCCGAAGCGCCGGGCCCGCTTCCCCAAGCGCCGGCCCCGCTTCCCGACGCGCCGGACCCGCTCCCCCAAGCGCCGGACCCGCTTCCCCAAGCGCCGGGCCCGCTCCCCCAAGCGCCAGGCCCCGCTCCCCCAAGCGCCAGGCCCGCTTCCCGACGCGCCGGCCTGCTCCATTGATTCGTTGGCAGGCGCCGGGATACTATCTTGGGTACATTACTATGGAATCTTCCCCCCGCCTTACCGCGGTTCTTGAAATTGGTTCAACCGGCATACGCCTCGTTATCGCGGAAATCGCCCCCGCGGGGGCGTGGCGGGTTCTGGACCAGGCGGGGAAGCCTGTTGCCCTGGGGCGGGATGTGTTTACCTCCGGGCAGGTGTCGCGGGAATCCATGCTGGAGTGTTTCTTGGTGCTTCAAAGTTTCCGGGAGCTTTTGAAGAGCTGGTGCATAGCCGGCGGCGATGTCCATGTGATAGCCACCAGCGCCCTTAGGGCCGCGCGGAACCGGGATGTGTTTGTAGACCGGGTCCGCCAGGAAACAGGGTTCCCCATCGTCATTGTCGATGGGATAGAAGAAAACCGGCTGATGTACCTGGCGGTCCGTTTCGCCCTTAAACGCGACTTTCCCCGGTTCTGGCGGGTCAACTCCATGATCATCGAGATAGGCGGCGGGTCCACGGAGATCATGCTCCTGCGGAGGGGCAAGATGGCGGCGGCCCACAGCCTGCGCCTGGGGACTATCCTCCTAGGCAGCCAGACCAGGCGGGACTTGGGATCCGCCTGGTCCCGGGACCGGAGTTTGAACGACACGGTGCGGAACACGTCGGAATTTCTCAACATGGAAATGGAACTGGCCCGTGTGAGGACCTTTGTGATGGCCGGCGCGGATGCCCGGTACCTGGCGTCCGGTATCGGGGAGGAACTCAACGAGCATTGCCGCATCATCGACCGGGACGCCTATATTCAGTTTGTCGAAAAGATACGGGGCTACCGTCCCGAAGAATGTGTCCAAAAGCTGCATATCCCCTATGCGGACTCGGAGGGTTTTGTTCCGGGGAACCTGCTGTACAAGCTGTTCCTGGAGCGGACCGCCGCCGCGACGGTCGTGGTCCCGGCTGTTTCCATTCGGGAGGGGCTGCTCATAGACCTGGCCGCGGGGGTGGACGGGGAGCTTCAGGAGGAATTCTTCTCTCAAATTATCGCTTCCGCGGTAAATCTGGGGCGGAAGTACCATTACGACGAGCCGCACAGCCGGCATGTGGCCTTCCTCTGCGGTATCCTCTTTGACGCCCTGGCCCGTGAACACGGCATGAACCGCCGGGAGCGGATGATGCTGGAGGCGGCGGCCCTTCTGCACGATATCGGCATGTTTATCCGGGCATCGGGGCATCATACCCACAGCCAGTATATCGTTGCCAACTCGGAGATATTCGGCCTGCACGGGGACGAACTGAACATCATTGCCAACGTGATCCGCTACCACCGGGGCGAGCCTCCTTCCGCCACCGACATAGACTATCTGGCCCTGCAGCGGGAAGAGCGTATCCTGGTGCTCAAGATGGCTTCCATCCTCCGGGTGGCCGACTCCCTGGACCGGGGGCATACCCAGCGGATCCGGAATATCACGGTGGAGCGGAAGAGCGAGGCGGTGGTCCTTCATACGGGGAGCGGCTATGACTTGACATTCGAGCGCACCGGGCTGGAAGAGAAAGCCGGGTTGTTTCAGGATGTATTTGGGTACAAGGTGATCCTTACCTGAAGGCGGAGCGGGATGGAGCGGGAAGCGGTCTTTTTTAACCGGGATATTTCATGGATAGACTTTAACCGCCGGGTTTTAGAGGAGGGGCTTACGCCGGATCTGCCGCCCCTGGACCGGTTCGGGTTCCTGGTTATTGTCGCTTCCAATTTTGATGAATTTTTTATGGTCCGGGTGGCGGCCATTAAGCGCGCCCTCCGCTCCGGTGTGGGGCCGCGGCAGGACCCGGCGGGGTTAAGCCCGGAAGCCCAGCTCTCGAAGGTAGGGGAAAACGTCCGGGACATCCTGCGCCTTCAGTATGAATGCCTGCGCGGGGAAATCTTTCCGGCCCTTGCACGGGGCGGCCTGGAACTGGTCAGGCCCGACTCCTATTCCCTTAGCCACATGGATTACCTGGAAACCCTTTTCATGCGGGAAATCTACCCGGCGCTTACCCCCCTCCGGTTGGGCAGGGAGGACCGCATCCCTTCTATAGACAGCCTTTCCCTGTACGCCGCCTTCCGTCTGGAACCCTCCGAGGAGGGCGCGGGCGGGCTTGAGGAAATCCCGTCTTCCGGGGACGCCATTGCGATAGTCCAGATACCCCCAACGCAGGGCCGGATCATTTGGCTTCCCCCGAAAAAAGGCGCCGCGAAAGAGGACGCTTCGAAAGGGGGCGCTTCGAAAGGGGGCGCCGCGAAAGGGGGCGCCGCGAAAGAGGGTCCCTCGAAAGAGGGCCCCTCGAAAGAGGGCGTTCAATGGACCCTGCTGGACGATGTGATCCTTACCTGGGGCGCCTACCTTTTTGCCGGCTGCACGGTTCGGGAGAGTATGCTCTTTAAGATCAACCGGGACGCGGATTTTTCGGTGGACGAAAAGCGGGACGAGGATTTTATCGAGGCCATGGAAGAGGTGCTCATCCGCCGGGACTATTCCCGTCCGGTGCGTATGGTCTGCTCCGCCGACAGCCGGTTTCTCCGGGACGAGCTGGCCCGGCGCCTGGAACTGGAACCGGCGGACGTCTATGCCCTTGACGGCCCCCTGGACCTGAGGTCCTTAGGGGATCTGGCCGGCGTCCGGGGGTTTGAACACCTTAGGCGCAAAAGTCCGCCCCTGTACCCGGCCCTTGGGTTTTCCGGGGACGAATCCCTTTGGGACCGGATCAGCCGGGGGGATGTGATGCTCCATCTGCCGTATCAGTCTTTTGATCCGGTGGTGCGTTTCTTTCGGGACGCCGCGGCGGATCCCCAGGTTATCTCGATTAAAACGGCGCTGTACCGTACCGGCGGGGATTCCCCCATCGTCCGGGCCTTGGAGGAAGCGGCCCTGAACGGCAAGCAGGTAACCGCCCTGGTGGAACTCAAGGCCCGGTTTGATGAGGAACTGAACATCTCCTGGGCGAACCGTCTGGAACGGGCGGGGGTGATAGTGGTTTACGGCCTTGCCCGGCTCAAGGTACACGCCAAGATCAGCATGGTGGTCCGCCGGGAACCGCAGGGCGTTAAACGGTACGTTCATCTTTCCACCGGGAATTACAACCACCGGACCGCAAAACGCTACGAAGACATCTGCCTCTTTACATCCCGTGAAGACATTGCCTTTGACGCGGGGCTTCTGTTCAACATGCTCACCGGGTATTCGGCTATCTCGTCCATGCGGAAGCTGGCGATAGCCCCGATAACCCTGAAAGACCGGCTCATTGAACTGATAGACCGGGAGGCCAAGCGCTCAAGCGGGGAGAATCCGGGGCGCATCATGGCAAAGATGAACGCCCTGGCCGACCCCGGCGTTATCCGCGCCCTGTACCGGGCTTCCCAGGCGGGGGTGCATATCCAGCTTAGTGTCCGGGGCATCTGCATGCTTGTCCCCGGCCTGCCGGGTCTGTCGGAAAATATCCGGGTGGTAAGCATTGTGGACCGCTTTCTGGAACATTCCCGCATCTTCTCCTTTGCCAACGCCGGAACGGAGGAGTTCTACCTTTCCAGCGCCGACTGGATGCCCAGGAACCTGGAGCGCCGGATTGAACTCATGTTCCCGGTCCTTCAGGCGGACCTGCGGGAACGGATCAGGGCCATACTGGAGGCCTGTTTCCGGGACAACCGCCAGTCCTGGCTATTGACGAGCAGCGGCCGCTGGATACGCCAGGAACCTTCCGCCGGGGACGAACCCTTTCGCTGTCAAGACTACCTCCTTGCCCAAGCCGCGGGGGAGGTGGAAAGCCTCCGCGCGCCCCGGCAGGAATTCGTGGTCCGCCGCAGCCCTCCAAGCGGGGATTAGCGCCTCGCGGACGCGGGAGGCGCCTCCGGCTGGAAAACCGGGGGCGCCAATTCTGGATTTCCTGAAAAGGGAGATGCGGGTGTGGGGGGGCATGGAAAATAGGAATTGCACGGGAAGCCTCCGCGATGCCGTAAGTCTATATGCTGTAAAGAATTAGAGAGAAAATGGCCGTCGAAAATTCCAAAAATAGCATGCAAAAAAATGCAAGAAAATCGAGAGTTTTGACCATACCCTTTAAGACCCTTCAAAGGGCTTTAACTCTTTATCCTGTATAGACTTAGCTAAATGTATACTTGCAAAGTAAGCAAGTATGAAACCAGGAAAAACCCCAAAGGTGGGAAACAACAACGGTGCAGTCGTAAAAGGTAGGAAAAAAGGTGGGAAATGGGTTTTTGCTTACAGGTAGGAAATTTACCCGATCTCCCGTACCACCGCCCGAACCCGTCCGATAGCTCCAAAGGTTTCAGTATCGTAGGCAACCTCTACCTCCGGCTTGGCTTCGGTTGCCACAAGGTACTGCCCTTTGACTAGCCGGACATGACTGATATGCAGGTCTCCATTGACCCGGTATACATAGACCCCGTCTCCAAGCCAGCCCGTGGCCTGGAATACGGCGACATCCCCCGGAGCGAGTAACGGCGCCATCAGACCATCGAAGACCACCATAGCGCGAAGGTCGGTACTGTAATCCTGAAACCGTCTAGGCACGGGTACCAGGGTATAATCCGGGTAGTCTCCAGAATGAGCCTTCGGGTCTGGGATTTCGTTGTTGATACCGAAGACACTATGGGGACTATCCTTGTTGGAGATCCCTCTTGAAGAATCGCCAGTTTCAGCCAAAAATACCGCTCCCTCTCCTGTCTGAATCCATTTTGGGTTAAAATCCATTTTGTTTATGAGTGAAAAGGCAAAATCTGAACCGGGATTCTTAGATTTCCCCGATCTGAGGTCGGATAATAAACTGGGAACGAACTCCCAGAATCCTGTGCAAATCTGCTTTACTTCCCCCATGACTCACGACGAATCTCCCAGCTTCGTCGATTATTCTTTGCAATTCAAAATTCCATCCAGCGTATAAAAATTTTAGCCGATCCATCTTGACCATTACCGAAACATCGACTGCTGTGTAAGTATCGGCAGGTAATAACAATTACCTGTCAGTAAAAGACAAACTGGACTGCTCCGCACAGTAGCCCAGCCGGAAGGAACAAAATAATGGGAAAGACCATACCCCACCGTGAAGGCCTATGGATAAAGTACCAGATGGCCCTCAAAAACCTTACCCGGGCAGCCATCGCAGCTTACGCCAAATGCACACCACCTATGGTATCACCTGTGATCCACGGTCGCAAAGTCTCACGTTGCCTCATTGAAAATGTTACCCAAATTAAAATAAGGGCGCCTGAAGGAGGGCATCCGAATGGGGTTAAACATGAAAGAAAACAGGCGGTAACCAGGGAATACATGCCCCCTTACCAGGAGGCAGCGAAGAAAGAAAAAAGGGGGCTGCTTGACGAATTTACACGGCAGACCGGGTATCACCGGAAATCAGCCGTCAGGCTTTTAAGTGAAAAGCCTGACAGGGAAGTTC
>JAITLF010000084.1 GCA_031278025.1 Treponema sp. | reverse complement strand
CCGGACCCAGGTCTGGAACTTCAAGACCCAGGTCTGGAACTTCAAGACCCAGGTCTGGAACTTCAAGACCCAGGTCTGGAACTTCAAGACCCAGGTCTGGAGCTTCAAGACCCAGGTCTGCAACTTCAAGACCCAGGTCTGGAGCTTCGAGACCCAGGTCTGGAGCTTCAAGACCCAGGTCTGGAGCTTCAAGACCTGGGTCTGGAACTTCAAGACCCAGGTCTGGAGCTTCAAGACCCAGGTCTGGAGCTTCAAGAAGCGCCCGATGGGGACAGGCGGCGCCCAGTTTTTCCAGGAATACACGGCGCATACGAGCCTGCCGCAGGCTCTTGCGCTGGACACCTATGCATTGTCTTTTTCCCGCCCCTGTGCTATGTGTACGGGGGAGAAGTTCATGGCCCGGTCTGTAATCCTGAAAAATTTCCGAATCATTGACGAATACACCGATACGGTGGGATCGGTACGCATTGAAGACGGACGTATCAGCGCCGTGAGCCCCCGTTCCGCCGGACAGGCCGCCGTCTGTATAGATGCGGAAGCCCTTTTGTCCGGCAGGCGGCTTGTCCTGATGCCCGCCTTCACGGACCTTCACGCTCATTTCCGTGATCCCGGCCCCGGCCCCGCGCGCGGTTCCCTTCCGGCGGAAACCCTGGAATCCGCGTCCCTGGCCGCCGCCGCCGGGGGGTACGGGACGGCGGTCTGTATGGCCAATACCCAGCCGCCGGTGGATACCCTTAAGGCGGCGGCGGCAATCAGGACCCGTGCCGGCGCCGTGGGCCTCATCGATCTCTACCCGGCTATGGCCCTGACCGCGGGCATGGAAGGCCGCTCTCTCTCGGAAATCGCCGCCCTGTCCCCTGGGCATCCTTTTCCCCGGCTCCTCTCTGAGGATGGCCGGGATGTGGCGGATGACGGCCTCTTCCTTGCGGCCTTTGCCGAGGCCCGCCGTCTGGGCCTCGCGGTTTCCTGCCATTGCGATGCCGGGGGGCCGGAGGCGGAGGCCGCCAGGCGGGCCGGAGCGGGCCGGGAAGCGTGGAGCCGTATTGCAGAGAACAACGCCACCCGCAGGGTCCTGGACCTGGGACGGCGGGCCGGCTGCCGCGTCCATATAGCCCACGTATCCACCGGGGAAGCGGCGGATATGATCCGGCGGGCTAAGGCCGCCCTTCGGGAGCAGGCCGGGGACGGATTTGTGTTGACCTGCGAGGTTACCCCTCACCATCTGGCCCTTACCGGCGAAACCGCCCGCATCCTGGGAGATGAATCCTATGGCCGGGTGAACCCGCCCCTGAGAACCGAAGCGGACCGGCGGGCCCTTATCGCGGCGGTTCTGGACGGGACCATAGACGCCATCGCCACCGATCACGCCCCTCATGGGGATGCGGATAAGGCAAACGGCGCGCCGGGCTTTGCGGGCCTGGAGACCGCCTTTTCCGTGTGCCGGACGGAACTGGTCCGGGAAGGCCGCCTAAGCCTGTCCCGGCTCTCCGCCCTGATGAGCGCCGGGCCCGCCCGCATCCTGGGGCTGGGTGAAAGCCGGGGCCGCATCGCGCCGGGTTTCCGGGCGGACATCCTCATCCTTGACCCCGATGCTTCCTGGACGGTAGAGCCGGCGGCTTTCAGATCACGGGGAAAGAACGTTCCTTTCGCGGGGCGGGTCCTGGCGGGGCGCGTTCTTATGACCCTTCATGAAGGACGGGTGGTATACGAGGCCCCGTTCATCCAGCCCGCTTAGTATGGTAATGATTGAGATGGTAATGATTGAGTAAGAAGCAAATGAGTAAGAAGCAAAACGTGAGGAGCAGCGCCAATGTACAATATGGATAAACTCTACGAAGCGGTTGCGGCGAAAGGCCATGTCTGTGTGGGCTTGGACACCGCTCCCGCTTACCTGCCCCCGGCGGTCCTTAGGGGGGCCGTTTCGGAAGCCGGCGCGGTTTTGGCGTATAACCGCGCCCTCATAGCCGCCACGGCGGACGCGGCGGCCTGCTACAAAGTGCAGATCGCCTATTACGAGGCGCTGGGGCTTGCCGGGCTGGCGGTATATGCCCAAACGCTCAAGGCTGCCCGGGAACGGGGCTGCCTGGTCATCGCCGATGTCAAGCGGGGGGACATTGCGGACACGGCCCGGCAGTACGCCAGGGCCCATTTTGAGGGGGACTTTGAGGCGGACTTCGTTACCCTTTCTCCCTACATGGGGATGGATTCAATAGAGCCCTGGCTCTCCTATGCCGAAACCAGGGGTAAAGGCGCTTTTGTGCTCATGCGTACCTCCAACAAGGGAATGAGGGATTTTGAATACCAGGAACTCGCGTCCGGGGGGCGCCTCTACGATGCCGTGGGGGATCGGCTTTCGGAAATGGCGGAAGCCAGGCCGGGTAAGTACGGGTATGGGGCGTTCGGCGCGGTAGTGGGGGCGGACCCCAAGTCCGGCGCCGAGCGGGAGGAAGCGGCGGCCATCAGGAAGCGGCGGGCAAACCTCTTTTTCCTCATCCCCGGTTACGGCGCTCAGGGAGGCGCGGCCAGCGACGCGGCCCTCCTCCTGCGAGACGGCAACGGCGGGGTGGTCAACGCCTCCCGGACCATTCTCAAAGCCTGGCAAGCCTCCCTGAGCGCAGGCGGGGACGGGAACAGCCTCTCCCTGGATGCCGCCGCCGAAGCCGCCCGAAAAGCCGTCTTAGACATGCGGGCCGCCCTGCGGGCCGCGGCTGCGGGCCGCCTTGCGGGCCGCCTTGCGGGCCGCCCTGCGGGCCGCCTTGCGGGAAACGCTGGATGAGTTTTCCCGCCCTCCCGCAGGCCGGGGAAAGACGGACCCTCCTCTGCGAGGTCCTCCGCAACCACCGGATCAATTCCGGGACCTTCCGCCTGGACATAGCCTGGCCCGGTCCGCCGTTCAGGGCGGGTCAATTCTTCCTGGTCAGGCCGGAACGGACCGGCTGCTTTCTAAGCCGGCCCCTCAGCGCCGCCCTTTGGGAGCCGGCGGAGCGGGGCGCGGCGAAACACCGCATCCGTTTTATGATCGCCCTGCGGGGTAACGGAACGGCGGAACTTTCCGGTCTGGGAGCGGGAGGCAAGGTGGAACTTACCGGCCCGCTGGGAAACGCCTGGGCAGATTTCCTGCCGGAAGGCGGGGGGGGAAAAATCGCCCTTGTCGGAGGCGGTATAGGCGCGGCCCCCCTTATCGCGCTGGCTTTGGAACTCCGGGGCGCCGGTACCGGGTTTAATTTCTACGCGGGGTTCAAAACCCTGTCCTGTGGGCCGGAAGATACGGGCTACGAAGACTTTTTGGGCCATGTATCTTTTGAAGCCGGAGAACTGGTCCTTGCCGTCGAAGACGGCGGCAGGGGGAACCGGGGGCGTATCCCCGATTTTCTCGAACCCCGCGGGTACCGCGCGGTCTGCGCCTGCGGCCCGGAACCCATGCTCAAGGCGGTGCGGGCAAAGTGCGCGGCGGCGGGGGTTCCCTGTTTCATCAGTCTGGAACGGCGAATGGCCTGTGGAGTGGGCGCCTGCCTCGGATGCGCCGTCAAAACCGCCGGGGGAAACAAGCGGTGCTGTGCGGACGGCCCAATCTTTCCGGCCTCGGAGGTTCTGTACGATGAGTAGGATGAGTAACGGAGGACCCGATCTTTCGGTTACGATTGGGGGGATACGCTTTGCCAACCCGGTCATTGCCGCGTCGGGAACCTTCGGATATGGCCGGGAATACCAGGGGCTCCTGGATGTCTCCCGCCTGGGGGGCATCTGTACCAAGGGCCTTACCCTCCATCCCCGGCCCGGCAACGACGGGATACGGCTCTGGGAAAGTCCGGCAGGGCTCCTCAACTCCATAGGCCTTGAGAACCCCGGCATTCCCGCCTTCATCGAAAAGGAACTCCCTGCCCTCCGCACGTTAGGCCCGGTGGTGATAGCGAATCTTTCAGGCTCCTCCGTCGAGGAATACGCCGAAGGCGCCCGGCTCCTGAACGCCTCGTCCGTGGACATGGTTGAACTCAACATCTCCTGCCCCAATGTCAAAGTCGGGGGCATGGCCTTTGGCTTGGACCGCGAAGCGGCGGCTTCGGTAACCGCCCCGGTACGGCGGGCCCTGAACAGCAAACCCCTCATCGTAAAACTTTCCCCCAACGCCCCCTGCCTGGCGGATGTGGCCGCCTCCTGCGTGAAGGCCGGCGCGGATGCCCTCTCCCTGGTGAACACGTTTAAGGCCATGGCGATTGATGTGCAAAAGCGTAAACCCGTTTTCGATAATATAAGCGCCGGCCTTTCAGGTCCTGCCATCAAGCCCATAGCGCTCAGAATGGTCTGGGAACTCCGGGAAGCCGTGAAGGTTCCCCTGATAGGCATGGGCGGCATAGCCCGGACGGAAGACGCCTTGGAATACCTTATGGCAGGCGCCGCCGCCGTCCAGGTGGGATCCGCCACCTTCGTCCACCCTCAGACGATGACCGGGATCATTGACGGGATTGCCGCCTACATGAAGCGGAACGGCATGGTAAAACGTGAAGAATTGGATATTCGATATAACGGGTAAGGACGCGCTGGTTTTAGCGGCAGGCGTTTTTTATATAAAAATACCCCGCAGCTCCAGCTGCGGGGATTCTCCTCTTAATTGACCGTTTATGCGGGGTAGCTTGGGAAACGCTACATTCCTATGCCCATGGCAAAGGAAAGATTCATGCCGTTAGTTCTTAGGGCCACATAATTTCCTTTTAATGGAACATCTTTTGAATTGAGATAGAAATAGAAATAATCCCGCAAGTTTGCGTCTCTGGGATCGGAGATACGGACCTCTCCGGTATTCCCGTCTGCAATGATTTTGACCGGTACCGGCGCGGAAAGGTTCTCCTGCGTAAGGAGATAGGCATATTGGTTCAGATCAACGCTATCCACCAGTTCCATCCAGGAATGGGAATAACTGCGGTAAACCTGGGCGCTCAATCCTTTGGGAATACCTTTGGTAGTAGGATTCTCGTCATAATTGAGCCACAAGAGATAGGAATTGCCCGAACCCCAGGAAGCCTTGTCGATCACCGTGTCTCCAAAGAGGTGGATGCCGAACCCCCCATGCCCGTCTTCAGCGCCCGTTTCATACCGGGCATTGAATTCGTAAAGCATGGCATTGCTTTGAGGCACCGTGAAATTCACTTTGGCCAGACCAGCTTTTGCATCCCGCTGAAATAGCCGCTCCCCGACAAATTGCCAGTTCCCCGCAGCAAACCGGTATGCCGGTATTTGACTCTGGGCATACAACCCTGATACCAGACCAAATACCGCCAAGAAAAGAACTACTCGTTTCATTAAATACCTCCTATGACCTAAAAATTGGCTTGCTCGTGTAACAGATACTCCCCCACAGTTCACACCATGTCCGGAACGTCCACGTTTATATTAGTGTAACATGGATTGGGAAAAAAGGTTACTTTTTTTTACGGTAATTCTAAATTTCATGAAGAAACGTAGGGGCAGCGTCCCGCGCGTCTTGAGGATATCCCCGAAAGTTGGGGGATACCCCATATGCGTTTGCGTAGGGATAGCGTGTAACGGACGGAACAGGGCCGGACGTCTCTGGCGTTTGGAATCAGCGCAGGCTAAAGGGAGCCCGTGAATGTATGCGCTGAAAACATGAGATGCAACGAAGTTAACGAGGCTGTCGAAAAAGTGTTTCGGAAAGGTTTAAGACGCTATATATAGCGTATCAATTACCTTTAACACACCATATATAGTAGTTTTTGCCTATTGACGGATTAATTCGACAGTCTCAACATAGGGAAATGCATACCGGGGATACTGGCGGAGAGTGGAGGCTAGGGAGGAAGAGC
>JAITLF010000063.1 GCA_031278025.1 Treponema sp. | reverse complement strand
TGGCGGCATTTTGTGAAACCTGGGCTAATAAAGCCCGTTTTTCCCCCTCCGCCGGGAAAGCTGAGTGCTGATGGGGAAAACGAAAGAATCCGGTGGAGTCTGTGGAGGGAACAGGGGGTACTGTTGTCGATAGTAGTATATGCGCTGTTACGTTCGTTGCAACTCATGTTTTCAGCGCATACATTGCAAGGGCTTCCTTTAGCCTGCGCCGATTCCAAACGACGGAGGGGTCCAACCCTGGTTCGTCCGTTACACCCTATCCCTAAATAAACGCATATGGGGGTCTGGGGGGCACGTGGCCACCCAGCAGGGGTCCGGGGCAACGCCCCGTATGGACCCGGGCAACGCCCCGCCGGGATCCGCCCCGGCTCTTGAGCATCCCCCTAAAACCCCGTAACCTATTCTTATGAGCGGAATCTACAAAGGCAGCCTGTTTCGGTCCTTATTCAGCAACAAAGAGGCCTTCCTCTCCCTTTACAACGCCGTCATCGAAAAAAACTACGATGAAACCACCGATGTCCTGGTCCTGATAAACACCCTCCCTGAAACCCTCTTCACTATGCGGAAAAATGATATTTCTGCCATCATCGCGGGAATAATAGTGATTGCTACGGAACATCAGTCTCGCCTCAACGAAAACATACCCCTCCGCTTCCTCCCGCAGATAGCCCGCCTCTTTGAAAACAACATCACTGACAAGTCCGCCATTTACCGCGAGAAGCGGATAAAAATCCCCCGCCCCGAGTTCATCGTATTCTGCAAAGACCCCGCCATGAAAGAGGCCAGGCAGACCTTCAAATTATCCGACGCCTTTGCCGATACTGGGGAGGGCGGGGGAGTAAAGCTGGAACTCGTTGTAACGGTAATCAACATCAATGCTGGATTCAACCAGGGGATACTTGAGAAATGCCCGCTATTGAAAGGCTATGTTACATACATAGCCCGGGTAGAAGCCGAGCAGAAGCGCATAGCGCAGGAGAATCCGGCGATGATGCGGGTGCCGGTAAGGAAAAAAGCCATAGCGGATTCGATTTCCTATTGCACGGGACACAACATCATTGGAGGTAAACATGCTGACGGCAGAATGGAATTTAGAGGATGCCATAAAGGTAATCCGTGAAGAAAGCTGGGAAAAAGGCCGTGAATTGTTTTCCAGTATCATGAGCCAGGCCAAGTCTATGGATGAAATGAAAAAAATATTTGAGACAACATATATCCATCAATCGTAGCAATCATCGGCTAACCCCCTCACCTCGCGGGTGCGCAACAGGTTCTTACAGGCTTCTAAAAAGCGATCCATCTGATCATCGGTCCCTATGGTTACCCGCAGAAAATCGGCAATTCCCGGCGTATTGAAATGCCGCACCAGGATGCCCTGTTCTCTAAAGCCGGCGAAAAGTTCCGCCCCTGATTTGCCGGGATGGCGGGTAAAGACGAAATTCGCCTGAGACGGCAGGGTCTCAAACCCCAGGGCCGCAAGGGAAGAGGTAACCCGATCCCTGGCGGCGATTATCCGGCGGGTAAGGCCCGCGTAATACGCGGCGTCGGCCAGCGCCGCAACCGCGCCGGCCTGGGCAAGGCGGTCCAGCGGGTAGGAATTGAAAGAATCCCGCACCCGGCAAAGCCCCTCGATCAATTCCTCATTCCCGATGGCAAATCCCACCCGCAGGCCCGCCAGGGCGCCCATCTTGGACAGGGTATGTACCGTCAGCAGGTTCGGGTGTTGTTCGATGTAGGGCGTTACGGACGCGGTACCGGGGAAGACTGCGTCCGTGTCCGCAGCTGCGTCCGCTTCCTGAACAAACGCGCCGTAGGCTTCGTCGATCACCGTTACCCGGCCTGCCGCGGCCTGGTACGCCGCGATACGGAGCAGCTTGGCGGCTTTCAGGGCTATCCCCGTTGGCGCGTTGGGATTAGCCAGGACCACTCCCCCGGCGGGTACTTGGTAGTCTTCGGGATTAACGGAAAAGTCTTTCCCCACGGGAACGGTGCGGTACGGGACCCCCCACAGGCGGGCGTAAACCGGGTAAAAGCTGTAAGTGATGTCCGGGAAAAGCAGGGGAAGCGCGGCGGGATCCCCGGCCTCAAAAAACGCGGCGAACACAAAGGCCAGGGTCTCGTCGGAGCCGTTCCCCGCAAAGACCTGTTCCGGCTTAACACGGTACGCGGCGGCTATGGCTTCCCGCAGTTCCCGGCTTTCCGGGTCTGGGTAGAGCCGGAGCGTTTCGCCTGCGGCGTTTCGCAGGGCTTCCAGTACCCGTGGCGAAGGGGGATAGGGATTTTCATTGGTGTTGAGTTTTATAAGGGTCCGGTCCCGTGGCTGTTCGCCGGGAACATAGGGACGTAGGGACTTAACCCGCCGGTTCCAGTAAGCGCTCATAGAGGGCCTACTTTTTGTGCCGGCGGTCCAGCTCGTCCAGGACCTCGGCGGCGGTGATTCCTTCACGGGTCATCAAAACGGTAAGAAAGAAGAAGAGATCCGCGGCTTCCCAGATCACTTCGTCCCGTGTCTTGGCGGCGCAGACTTCTCCGGCTTCTTCCAGGATTTTTTCCCGGACCAGGGCGCCGTCCAACGTGGCGGTATAGGAATTGGGGATGGGGTGGTTGAACCGCTCCGCGATGATGGTTTGCAGGAATTCCCAGGAGTAGCGCTGTTCGCCGCTGAAACATGACCAGCCCCCGGTATGGCAGACCGGGCCCGCAGGGTCTACCACCGCAAGCAGGGCGTCCCGGTCGCAGTCAGCCCGCAGGCGCACAAGATGCAGGACATTGCCGGAGGTTTCCCCTTTCATCCAGAGGCGGTTGCGGGTACGGCTGTGAAAGCAGAGGTTCCCCCGCGTGAAGGTTTCGCTCAGGGCTTCGGGGCTGGTAAACCCGGTCATCAGGACCTGGCCGTCTGGAGACTGGGCGATAACCGGGAGCAGGGAAGGCGCCGCTCCGGCAGCCGCGCCTTTCTTCCAGTTCAGGGACCGGATAAATGCGTCGGCCAGGCTGATTTTTCCGGTATACAGGGCCATGCCCAGTTGGATGTCGCAGCCCAGCGCGGCTATGGCTTCGATTTCTTCCAGGGTAGACACGCCGCCGGCCACGGTAAGGGAGCCGGAGACCCGCTCCCGCAGCCGCGTTACCTGGTCCATGTTGATGCCTGTCATGGTGCCTTCTCGCTCAACGCAGGTAAAGAGGAGTTCCCCTACGAAAGGATCCAGGGCCTCGGCGGTTTCCAGGAGGTCCAGCCCGGTAAAGGTCTTCCAGCCGTCCACGACGATTTCCCCGTCCCGTGCGTCTACCGCCACGATCACCCGCTGGCGGCCTATCTTCTTTACCAGGGATTCCAGAAAGGCGGTGTTCACCAGGAATTCCCCGCCTTCCTTGCCCGCTCCCTTCCTCCGGGAGTCCCGCAGGGCGGCGGACCCGATGATGATCTTTCGGGCGCCCAGGCTCACCAGTTCTCTGGCCCGCTCCACCGTCTTGATTCCTCCGCCAACGCGACATTCTGCCTTGCGGAGCAGGGATTTTACGAGTTCGATGTTAGTCCCGGTTCCCATGGCTGCGTCCAGGTCGATGATCGCCGTTTCGCCGTAGCAATCAAATTCTTCGGCCAGTTCCCGTGGGTTGTCCCGTTGGAGAACCAACTCCAAGCCTTGCCTGAGTTGGACTACCATGCCGTTTTGTATGTCTATAGAAGCAATTACCATCTTACGCAAACTCCTTGTGATTCAACGTACGTTTTGATCTCCGGAATCGTGGTCTTTCCGAAGTGCAGTATTGAGGCCGCTAACGCGGCATCCGCGCCGTCCGCGGCATATTCTCCGCCCGTGAACGGTAACAGGACGCGGGCGATCTGTTCCAGGTCCCCCGCCCCGCCAGAGGCAATGACCGGAACCGGCACGGCGTTTAGGATACGCCCGGTAAGCTTGAGATCATAGCCGCAACCTGTACCGTCGGCATCAATGGAGTTAAGGAGGATTTCCCCGGCTCCCAATTCCACCGCTTTTACGGCCCACGCGACGGCGTCTATCCCGGTATCCTCCCGGCCTCCGTGAGAATAGGCGCGCCAAACCGGAACGCCACGGGTATCTTCCCCTGCCCGCTTGGCATCCAGGGAAAGGACCACGCACTGGCTGCCGTAGGCGGCGGCCATGTCCGAAAGGAGGGAGGGGTTTTGCAGGGCGGAAGTACAGACCGAAACCTTATCGGCCCCGGCGTTCATGGCATCCTTCATGTCCGCCACCGTGCGTATACCCCCGCCGACGCATAGGGGGATAAAGACCTCCGCCGCAACCCGGCTTACCACATCCAGCAGCGTTGCCCGGCTCTTATAGGAAGCGCCTATGTCCAGAAAGGTAAGCTCGTCCGCCCCTTCGTCATTGTACCGCCGGGCCAATTCCACCGGGTCCCCAGCATCCTGAAGCCCCGTGAATTTGATTCCCTTAACCACCCGTCCGTCGTCAACATCCAGACAGGGAATGATTCGCTTTGCTTGCATAATTCTCTATACCCCCTTTGCGGGGGCGCTGCCCAAGGGTCCGAAGGACCCAGAACCCCCGAAGGTTAGGTTCGCGCCCAATTTTCCAGCAGCTTCAAGCCGACAGCGCCGGATTTTTCCGGGTGAAACTGCACGGCGGCAAGGTTTCCTTTTTCCACCGTGGAACAGTAGCGGAGGTAATACTCCGCCCATGCCGCCTGAGCCTCATCGTCTTCAGTATGAACATAATACGAATGGATATAATAAAAAAAAGAATCCGGCGGGAGACCCCGAAAAAGCCGGGAATCTTCCCGGGCTGTGGTGCGGTTCCAGCCGATTTGAGGTACTTTACGTCCGGGGAAGCGTTTCACCGCGCCCCGAATCACCCCTAGCCCCCGGACCGGAATGCCGTTCACCGGCGCCGCTTCCTCGGAGGACTCGAACAGGACCTGGAGGCCTATGCAGATTCCCAGGAAGGGCCTGTCCGCCTGAATCCAGGATCGGAGGGCCGGGGCATAGCCTGATTTTTCCAGGGAAGACAGGGTGGTCCCAAAGTGGCCGTCTCCGGGGAAGAGGAGTTTCGCAAAGGGGGAGGCTCCCCCGGCCAGTTCTTCCGGTCCCCGGACAAACCGGGCGGGGATGCCCAGCCGGGCCAGGGCGTTCATCACCGAGCCGAGATTACCCGCGCCGTAGTCCAAGACCCCAACAAGGCCCGCCTGTGCGGCCCCGCTCACGCGAGGATTCCCTTGGTGGAAGGGATACGGCCTTCGACGCGGGGGTCTATTCCGCAGGCCTCCCGGAGCGCCCGGGCCGCCGCTTTGAACAGGGCTTCTGTCTTGTGATGATCGCTTCGGCCCCTCAGAATGTCCAGGTGCAGGGTGATTCCTGCGGCGGCGACAAAGCCCTGCCAAAAGTCCTCCACCGTGTCGGTTTGGAAGGAAGCCGCGCCGGTACCTGCCGGAGATGAGACCAGGGGTATCCCCGAAAGGCCCGCGTTAAAAACCAGGAAAGCGCGGCCCGAAACATCCGCCGCCGCCCGGGCCAGGGTCTCGTCCATGGGAAAGAGGCTGCTTCCATTCCGGCCTATGCCCCGCTTGTCCCCTAGGGCTTGGGCAAAGCACCGGCCCAGAACTATCCCCGTGTCCTCCACCATGTGATGCTGATCCACTTCCAGATCCCCCGCAGCCCGGACCTCCAGATCAAAGAGGCCGTGCCGGGCAAAGGCGGTAAGCATGTGGGCCATAAAACCAATGGGGTAGTCCAGCCGGGCTTCGCCCCTGCCGTCAAGGTCAAGACGTATAAAAATATCTGTTTCCCTGGTAGTCCGTTTAACTTCAGCGGTCCGCGCCATGCCGTTTCCTCCGTTTTTATCGCGCATTTCTTACCATTCGGATTTTATCAATCATAGCACGACTTTTCGTAAATCATATTCCACAATATCCGCCGCACCCAGCTTCTTCAAGCGGGGGATAAGGCCGGGAACCTCCTCTTTTTTCACCGCGATCTTCACCGCATAGCCATCGTCGCCGTAGAGGGGCGATACCGTAGGGCTCCGCATGGCGGGGAGGCCGGTTACCAGGTTGTTGAACCGGGCATGGGGCACGTTCATCTCCAGAAGTACCCGATCCCGTCCGTCCAGGACCGCCTTAAAAAGCATGACCAGTTCCTCTATCCGGCCCCGCTTTTCCCTATCGGCCATTGCCGCGCGGGAAACAACAAAACGGGTGGAGGACTCCAGGATATCCGCCACGATGCGCAGGCCGTTGTCCTTGAGGGTCTGGCCGGTAGAGGAGTTGTCGATGATCATGTCCGCGTCGTCCGGGGGAAAGACCTCCGTAGCCCCATACGTCCTGACAACGCGGTATTCGTAGCCCCGGCTCTGAAGCCACTTTCCGGCAATGGCGACATATTCGGTAGCCGCCACGATACGCTTTTTTTTAAGGGCCTCGTCGTCCAACTCCGCCGGGACCGCCGCCACGATACGCACCTTGTCGAAGCCCAAGTCAAGGACTTCGATCACATCGGCGCCGCTTTCCTGTAGCCAGTCTGCGCCGGTAAACCCCGCGTCATGACTCCCCAACTCCAGAAGCTCTCCCACATTCTGGGGCTTCATGATCTTGGCATCAAGCCAATCCGCAGCTATCTTGGGCCGGTAGGTCCGATCCGTCTGGTACACGGGGAATCCCGCCTCGGCAAAGAGCCGGGAAACATTGTCAAAGATGCGCCCTTTGGGGATCAAAATCCTCAGTTTTTTCATGTTCACTCCAAAAAAAAACCGTGAGCCTGGGCCCACGGGTTATTACCGGTTTACACGTCTTACTCAGACGGCGGACTCAGACGCTTGAGGAAATATATAATGGCAATGATGAACAAAAAGCGCCAAAATCCAATTCATGCGATGACTATACCAGGTTCTTCCAAAAGGGTCAATAGATACTGCGGGAACCTTCCGTTGGCAGAACAAAAATGGCAGCACAAAAAAACTGCCGCCTGAAACCATATCTCCCAAAAGGGAAGCCGGTTTCAGGCAGCAGTTCAGGATTATTCGATATTGAACAGGCTAGTAGTTGTTTATTGCGTTTTGCGCATAAAATCCCAAAAAATTACCGATTAGGCAGTTTTTTACCGTGCAACCCGCCATCACACCAAATGTTCGCAGGAGCCTGATGATCGTAGTTTTTATGTTTTTTCCCAACGGAAAAAACATAAAAACCTACACGTGCAACAGACTCCTGGACCGGATTAAAATCGATCAGGGAGTTGTTTCGTCATCCCCGCCCCAGACAGGGTGAATACCAATGCCGCTCGGTATTATGTTAGTCTTGCTGATCTCTATCGCGATACGGTTACTTACCTTTCCGTCGGCCGAGAACACTAACCAAACCTCCCATATCTGCTCATTACCAGTATAGGGATAATTGGCATCAGGAATGGAAACAAGGGACGCACAAAGATCACCAGCCTTAAAAGTACCGGTACCGTCAACCGCATTAGTAAGGGACCGGGTAAACTCCCCATAGGGGACAAAATTATTTGCACCATACGTACCTTTTTTTACGACGGCGTAGAATATCTCCACCGATCCCGCGTACCCATGAGTTCTGAAGGTGATAAACGCCTTATTCTCTTTAGGTCCATGATACGATCCGTCATAAAGCAAAAGGTCGGTATTCTCGGCCCAATTAGGAAGTTTTGGTACGTCAGGGTTCGGTTCCGGATTATCCGGACAACCATCCTTATTATTATCACCATCCCATCCGCTCACTGCCTTCACCGAAGCAAGAACGCCGCCGTTTCCATTCTTTCCAGCACCCAGCGCATCAGGAACAAATGTCGTGTTTTCATCCTGAGGCCGATCGTTTAACCCGTTCCGGATAACCCACACCGGTGCGCCGGTCGAAAGATCAAAGAAACTCGTATTATTATAGGGCAACCAAACGCTGGGGGAAGCGAGATTAAACGGTACATATTCCAGGTTAAAGTTTACCCAATGGGGCTTACCAATATGATGCACCTCATTGGCAGGGCCCGGATCCAGGCTAAACCTATAGTCCGTGGTTGTTCCGCCTGTCTGAGCAGCGGCGCCATCTACGACATTCTTTTTTCCCCTAACCAGCAGCGTTGACTCGCTGACACCCGGCAGCGCCTGTTGAGCCGTAATCAGCGGCTCAAGGCCGTTCTTCTCCATCCCGCCGTTCTTCGAGATCGCCCAATCCAGCTTCCATGCAACACCGGGAGCCAGTTCGGGCTTCACGCCACTCTCGAACTTCACCGGGTTGCCCTGCGGGTCCCTGGTAAATTCCGCATAGGTTACTATCGGCCACATGGTTATCGTAACCTTCCTGTCTTCCGTCGGGACATCCGCCGTCTGGAAACCGGAAGCCAGTAATACCGGGTTTACCCCGGTATTGTACGCATAGGTTGTAACACCCCCGTCCGTAGTCTCCTTGCCGAAATCCCGGTCCCAATATCCCATCAAAAGAAGAAAGTTCACCGATCCCTTGGGCAGTTCCTGTATATAAAAAACCACATGAGAATCGCTGGACTTAACCTGGCGTTTTTCCTGAACGTCTAAAATACCGCCCTTCTCATCCACCACAACGAGCTGCATAAAGTTATAAAGCCCGTTTCGGATATTAGCTGCCGTCGCACCTGCCGGAACCGCAGCCCGTGCGGCTTCGGAACCGTAATATATGCTCACCGGAAAGGGCTGATTATCCAGCGCCACCGGCTTCTCCTCTCTCCCGGACGCTACCTCTACCGGGGAAAAACAACCCGCAAGCAGAACTGCGACAAGTCCGAATGCCAATATAGCAACAGTTTTTATCTTTTGCATAAAAACCTCCTGTCATCTTTGTAAGTATCTTTCCCTTGCCTTGCAACACACAAGGCGTAAAAAGGGAAAGTTGAATATAAATTCAACATCTGACATCCTGATTCTAGAATATAGTATCTGCACACAAAAAAAACAATAGGCGGCTGAATAGTTATTCTGGCGGCGACACACAAAGTGTGATGCGCAATTCTTTGTATATAAGAAATTACCAGTAACAGGATATCGATATCATGCCGGGTGTTTCCTGCAATAAATAATTAATTTCTTAGCGCCGTTGCGGTTGTGTTTTTTTTGTATAAACATGCAAAACATACCGGTTAGCGCGGTTTCTTTTTTTTTAATCTTGCAGAGTGTAGTTTTTCTGCCTGGGAAAACATACGGCGGAGGAATTCTCCCGCGGCCGGCACGTTACGAATTTTTGTCTTCGGAGTGCGCCATGCATGGCCCGATGGCTTGCATTGTTTGCGCTTCGCTATTTTTTTCCCCCGCCGGGCTTTCCGCCCGTAGCGTGAAGCCCCCCGGCCCGCCGCATCCGGCCAGAAAGATTTTTCCCGGTACGCACGCTCCCCGGAAGACCCCTCGGCTGCCACGCGCCGTTATCCGTCCCGAAACTCGTGCGGACACGCCCTCCACTCCCCATCCTCACCCCGCGCTTTGGGAAATTGCGCAACACCCTCCGGCGGCTGGACTTCAATCTCCGGCGGCTGGACTTCAATCTATAGCGGCTGGGCTTCAATCCCCGGCGGCTGGGCTTCAATCCGCAGCGGCTGGGCTTCAATCTCCGGCGGCTGGGCTTCAATCCCCGGCGGCTGGGCTTCAATCTGTAGCGGCTGGGCTTCAATCCGCAGCGGCTGGGCTTCAATCCGCAGCGGCTGGGCTTCAATCCCCGGCGGCTGGGCTTCAATCCGCAGCGGCTGGACTTCAATCTCCGGCGGCTGGGCTTCAATCTCCGGCGGCTGGGCTTCAATCTCCGGCGGCTGGGCTT
>JAITLF010000035.1 GCA_031278025.1 Treponema sp. | reverse complement strand
TTATTCCAGGAAAATAATTATCAATGTGCCTGTACTATGACGGTGATGATTCTATTTTGGGGATAATCGGCCGTGTGTTACAATTTTTGGTGGTTTTTTGTACGGATTCAGGTATACCTCAGTAAGCATCAATAGGCGGGGGAGAGTAGGGCTATAGGGCTGTCCAGGACCGGGCAGCCCTTTTTATCCAAAATCGGGATTGTCCAGAATCTTAAAAGCGGAGCTAACCTTGCAATTCTTCGAGGGCCTTCTTTTGTAAAACTGTATAGGCGGTTTGGGCAATAGGACAGGTTTGTATCCGTTTCTCCCGAAAGGACCTTTCTAACGGGTCTATGCCGATTTGCTTGAGGGTGTTTTGCAACAGTGTCCTGTGACTGACGTAGGCAATATGGAAGGCGTCTTTGGGACACCCTCAGGGCGAGCGCATAAAAAAAAGAATACCCCCGCCGGGGCTCCGGTGTTGCCGGACCCGGGTTTGTGCAACGCAAAAACCCGGTTTTGCACGCCGCAGGCCCCGCCGCCGTCAGCTGCCGGTAGTACCGGCGGTAAGGGAACCTGTGGCGGCTGTTCCCTAAGAATGTTTAATGCGCTCGCCCTGGGGGGAAATTAGGGCCGGATTGTCATACGCCCCGGTATCATGCAAAATGGCGGGATGAAGAATCGCCTGCTGCCGCGCCCGCCTGCGCGAAAGGCCGCCGCCCTAAGCGCCGTGTTCCTCCTGGCTTCTCTTTTTCCCGCCGGTGCGTCCGCCGGTACGTCCGCCCCTTCCCAGACCGGCGGATCCGGGGACCGGGGCGGCTACCTTACGGTTAAGATCGCCGTCATGGGACCGGGGGACCAGCTTTACTTCCGATGGGGACATATTGCCCTGGTTATTGATGACGCCCTTACCGGGCAGAGCCGTTTCTATGACTGGGGCGTCTTCTCCTTTGATGCCGAGCGCTTTTTTGTGAATTTCGCCTTTGGCCGGCTCCTTTACCGGTGCGCCGCATCCCCCGCGGATTCGGTATTTCGGGCCTACCGCAACACCAACCGGGACATCACCGTGTATACCCTGGACCTGCCGGCTCAAAAGAAAGAGGAAATACGCCGTTTCGCAGAATGGAACATCCTTCCGGAAAACCGGAACTATTACTACCACCACTTTAAGGATAATTGCGCCACCAGAGTACGGGACATTCTGGACATTGCCACAGACGGCCAGTTCCGTACCGCATTCGGCGGGGCCCCGGGCCGGTATACCTTTCGGCAGCATGTCAGGCGGCACCTTTGGTCTTCTCCCTTCTATGACTGGATACTCAACTTCTGGATGGGCCAGGACATAGACGTTCCCATCACCGTGTGGCAGGAAATGTTCCTGCCGCAAAAAATAGGGGATTGCATCCGGGATTTTGCCTATACCGATCCTGAAGGCAGGGAACGGCCCCTTGTAAGTTCCCTGGAAGCCGTGAACAGGGCGGCAGATCGCCCCCCGGTTCTGGCGGTCCCCCGCAGGCAGTGGCCCAGGGAACTTGCCGCGGGTCTTGCCGCAGCCCTCCTTTTATGCGTCTTTGCCCGTATCCGCCGCAAACGGCCCGTGGCTGGCCGCATCCTTCTGGGCGTCTCCCACGCGCTCTTCGGCCTCTTTTTCGGCGCAGCCGGTACGCTCCTCTTTTTTATGGCCTTCTTCACGAACCACGATTACACCTATCACAACAGTAATCTTATCTACGTCAACCCCCTGCTTTTGGCGGCGGTTCCCCTGGGCGTTATGATGGCCAGGGGCTGCGGCAAGCGAAAGAGGGGTTCCCGGTCAGGCCGTTTCGCTCAGGACTTCCCCGGCAGCCTCCTCAGGATACTCTGGATGTACGTATTCTTCGGCGGCGTCCTCACTATGGTGATAAAGATGCTCCCCCGGTTTTACCAGCAGAACCAGGTGGACCTGGCGCTTATACTGCCCATCGCGGCGGCCCTGGCTTTGACGACCGTATATCGCAAAAGGGTGGTGATGCGGAAAGTATGATAAGTCCCACATGGCCATAGTCGATAAAAAAGAATACCAGGATGGAGGTGATAGTTCCGTTTTTATCATACGTTCTGCATCACCACCCAAAAAAGAGCGGTTCCCGTGAGGAAAGAGAGGTTTCCTGGAATTATGCCAAACATGGGCGGCGACCCTGGGGTTTCGAACCCCCCATAAAAATGGTGGGGGGAGGGTTATTTAAGGGGATTTTTCAAGGTTTTTTCATGCAGCGCAAAGGCAACCCGGCCTTCCCGCAGGAGCCGGCGGTTGGCCTCCGAGGAGAGGATGATCAGGGCGTCCTCACGGTCTATGACAGGGTCCGTAGGCCGGGCGCCGAAGACGCCGCGGGCTATGATACGCAGGGGGTTGGTTCCCACCAGCTCCACCAGTTCCGGACTTAACCCCGAAGGGGTGGGGCGGAAAATGTTGGATTCGGACACGTACATGACCGGCGCGATTTTTTCGCTCCTATTCGGGTCAAGGATATTCCGGTTGTAAATGAGGTTCATATTCGTGTCCCACACCTTGGGGAAGATGCAGGGTTCTACCAGGGCGGCGTGGTTCCCGCCGTGGACGGGCATCTCTTCGCTTGCGATGATGATGACCCCTGAGTATTCCGCCGCCGGAACGGGGGTAAGGGGCCTCGGCAGTTCCATGGCCCGGCTGTGCCTGATAATCCGGGAACTGATGTTCCTAAGGTCTATGGTATACGCAGCGGAAAGGGCGGTAAGGTCAGCGGATAAGGCAGGAGGAATCTTCCGGGCGGTATCGGCGATAAAAGACGGAAGGCGAAGGGAGAATTCGCCCCGGTTTATCAAATCTTCTATAGTATCCGAAGAGTCTATGGGAATGGCCGAAATATAGGGCAGTATGAGGTTGATGTATTCAATGTTGATGATCTCTTCCGCCTGGGACCGTCCCGCAGGAAGCTTAATCCCCGCGGAAGCCAGATTTAGCGTTACCGTGGCGTTTAGTTCCATCCGCTCCCACTCGATCATCCCGGAAATATCAATCTTCGTCTGCCCGGTAACCGCTACGGTTATCCAAACCAATATCCCTGTAATACAGCCTTTCTTCATGTCCTGCGTACCTTTATTCCCCCGTTATTTTACCGGCGTTTTTAGGGTTTTTCCTACCCGCAAGGTAGCCTCCATGCTTATGCCGTTGGCGGCTGCCAGGGCTTCGGGGTCCACGTCATAGGCCAGGGCTATGGACCAGAGGGTTTCTCCCTGCTTTACCAGATGAGTTCCCGTAAAATCGGCGGCGTCCGTCCGCTTGGAAGCGCCGGCCTGCATATAGGGACGGACATCCCTGACGGCGGGTATACGTATACGCTGTCCTATACGCAGGAACCGCGCCCGTATGCCCGGATTGGCCTCGGTGATCTGAGCTACGGAGACCCCGTAATGCTGGGCCAGTTCCGAAAGAGTGTTGCCGGATTGAATGGTATGGTAGTGATACAAGATAAGTGGTATCTCCGTCTGATCTAGGACCTCCCGTACGGCGGCCTCATCGGCGGCCCGTACCTTCAGGGAATACCCGCTGCCGGGAGGGGTAACGCCGTAATAAAGCTCCCGGTTGGCCGCCTTAAGGACTTCCCCGTCTATCCCCGCCGCTTCCGCCAGGATTTCCAGGTCCGCCGGGCGCCCCACGGGAACCCGCGTCCATTGGGGGTCCTCCGGCCACAGGGCATCAAGGCCGTAACGCCGGGGGTCGGAAACGATAGCCGCCACCGCCAGAAGTTTGGGGACAAAGTGTACGGTTTCACTCTTAAAGTGCTTTTTGTCTGAAAGTTCCCAGTAATCTTTAATTCCCGTCCGGCTGATGGTCCGGTTGACCGCCCCCAGTCCCGCGTTGTAAGCCGCTAATGCCAGGGGCCAGTCCTGAAGCTGCTTGAAATTGTCCTGTAGCTTGCTGAGGGCGCCCTGGGTGGACTTCCAGAAATCCATCCGCTCGTCCATCCATTCAGTAACCTTCATGTCAAAGGGGGTTATGCTGTTCTTCATGAACTGCCAAAGCCCCACAGCCCCGGAGGCGCTTTTGGCCGTGGACAGGAAGGCGGACTCGATCACCGGCAGGTACAGCAGTTCCGGCGGCAATTCCCGCTCCTCAATTTCCCGGCGTATGAAGGCCAGATAGGGTTCTCCCCGTGCCATGGCCTGTTTAAGCCAGGAAAGACCGCCGGGGCTGGTGTAGTGGCTGATATACCGCTGGGTAAGGGGATGTTCCAACCCCGGTATCACCGGGGCCAGGGCCATTCCGGAGAAGACCCCTACAGGCAGTCGTTCCACCGCGTCCTCCTCCAACGGCATTACCTGCCGTAAGGGCCGCCCCGGATCCGGAGCCTCCCCGTTGACCGGCATCGCCTCCACCGCTGTCTCCCGTATCGACTGCCCGGATACCATCTGTTCCGCTCCCCAAACCGTGTTTACCGCCAGCAAAACGGCTGCGGCAACGGCAATTTGTTTCAACTTCCCCGATAAAAGAGGCGGTTCCAAAACCCCGGCAGGGACGTTACGGGGGCAAGGTTGACCAGTATCGCGGTCAAACAAACCCCGGAGAAAGGGCAACGGGGGGCCGAAGGGCCGGAGCGAGGGGCCGGACATGCGAAACACGTCCGCAGCTTCCTCCTCACTAACGAGTTGATGGTGTTTTTGGAACAGTCTCAAAGGATTCATCAAAATTTCTCCCCATAATAAATCCCCGCCCATTCCCAGCGACCGTGAATCTCCGGGTCCGGGGGGAAATATATCTTCCTAAAATAAAAGTACCAGACCGAAAGATACTGGGACCAACCCCAGGTACGCAGGAAGGCTTCATTGGCGTTGGATTCGGAATCCAACTGCGCCGCGTAACGGATGCGGTTCCCCCGCATAAAATCCGAAAAGTTGAATTCCGCCATGCCCGCGTTATCTTCGTCTTCCTGCTCCCAGGAGCGGGCAAAGAAGTTCACCTTTGCCCGGAACTGCCTGAGCCGGACGCTGTTTCCCGTATCCAGCGCGGCTCTGATGGCGCCAAGCAGGATGTTCAGATTTTCAAAAGTCCAATCCTTGGGAGACTTGTTGAAATCAACAAGCTGTTTTGCATAGGTGTAGGCATCGGGAAAGCCGGGAATCACGGTGCCGTAATAGGGGAGGAATTTGGCGTAGGCTTGGATGGCGCCGTTCCAGTCGCCGGTCTGTTCATACGCCCGGCCCAACATGAAGTAGGCAAGACCCAAATCCATCTTGTCGGGAAACCGGGAGATCAGCGCCTGGTAATACCCAATCAGTTGTTCCGGGTTGGTTACCAGGGAAATAAGCTGGTTTAGTGCGATAAAATGAATTGATTCGCCCCGAACAATAAGATCCGGGTGGTTTTTTATGATGATGTCGAAGTATATGGCCGCCACCGGGTAGGCTTCCTGCTGAACATACGCGAAGGCGATCATGAAGAAGTAATAGGCGGTATAGGAATCTTCCGGGTATTCCGCGATCCATGAATTGAGGAAATTGATGAGCCGGCCATATTCCTTTTCCCGGACATATTCCCTGGCGATTTCCTGGACCACGGGGAATTGGTCCAGGTCGGTCTGTCCGTCAATTTCCAGGAGCGTGAAAAGGTCTTGAAAAGTTTCCTGCTGATTCTTATCGCCGGTTATGTAATACGAATCGGAGGGAGAAAATATTCCCCGCTCCTCTGAAACACCGCCACCGAGGACCGTCCCCCCGTTCTCGCAGCCGGAAAAAAATACCCCAATGTACAGGATTATTAAGAAATTCGATGCAGCCACTGCAGATAAACAAATTTTCACCGACATTATTCTATCATGGAGGCTTCCCATTGGCAAGGGAAGCCCCGGCGCGGTATATTAACGGTATATTATGAGTATGCATCGTATTAGGATTCAAAAGATAACCGCACGGCTCATTTTTATCTTCGGCCTCTTATTCATGCTTTTAGGCTGCGCGTTTCTTTTGGGTAGCTTGGCTGAAACATCCGAGGTATCCGTTTTGGGTTCCTTTGTTTTTGTTATTATTGGTTCAGGCTGCGCGTTTTTAGCGGTAAAATTCAACAAACGTTCCCACTACCTTTTCCTTGCTACTTTTTTTTTACAGGTGGGATTCTTTCTTTTCCTGTCCGCTTTGAAGATACTGCCCCTGGTCTTTACAAACTGGTGGCCTATCCTGTCGGTCTTTGCCGGCCTTGCCCTGATCCCCGCAGGCTGGCGCCATTATGGAAAGATCCGGCCCTGGTATGTGGTTCCCTCTCTGGCGTTCATTATTTTAGGCTGCGTATTATTGATCTTTTCCCTGGATGTGGTGTCCTTTTCCTTCAAGCAATTCATGCTGGACCGATGGCCCCTCCTGCTGGTACTTGCCGGTCTTATTCTGGTTTTAATTTCCCTGGGAACTAAAGGAAAATCTGAGGACACGAGACCGTGAGTCGTATTACGGAAGATCGCCGCCGCCTTCTTCCCGATCCCCTGGTATCCGGCATACGTATCTTTTACCTGTTCCTCTTTTGCGGGTTTGTTTTTTCCTGCGGAACCAGGCCCCAGGTCCAGGAGGTCCCCTTAAACCCCGTTCCCGTAGTTCCTGACAATCAGCCCCCCTCCCGCGTTGGGGGGGGCATAGCCGAGGAGCTCCGCACCCTGGTCGAGAACGGCTCTTACCCGTCCCTGCTCAAAGCCCTCACACTGATTGGGGATCGGAACCTAAGGGAGTCCGAATTCGGCCGGCTCATGAACGCCGTTGCCGTAACCCTGCTCCAAAAGCTCTATCCCTCCCTGCAAACCCAGTATCCCACGCCAGCCCCTCCCGCAGCCCACGCCTATACCCGCATACTCCGGGAGACGGAACGGGGGAATTACGTCCACGCCCCTCAGAACTCTCAGGATTACCTGGAACATACGCTTCCCTTCCTGGCCCTGCTCCGGGAAACCCGCCCCGAAAAGCTGGACGCAGCCCGGACGGACCTGATACGGGCAAGGGATTTGAACAAAAATTCCGTCCTTGCCCCCTTCTTCCTGGGACTTATCTACGAGCGCTCCAGCCTCCTTAACGCGGCGGTGGAGGAGTACAACCGGGCCTATGCCATTTCCCGGGACTGCTACCCGGCGGTCCTGGGCCTGGCGCGGATCCTGGAGCGGCAGGGCAAAAGACCGGAAGCCATACGCCTGCTTTCAGACCTGGTTATTCAGTATCCGGACAACCTGGTCGTAAAACGCCAACTAGCCGTTGCGTACTATAACAACCAGGACTGGTCCCGGGCCGATCCGGTTATCGCCGAAGTTCTCCAGCGGGACAGTCGGGACAGCGCGTTCATCCTGATGCGGGCCCATGTTTTGGTAGAGCAGGGACAATTCCTCCAGGCCCAGGCACCCCTGGACATGGTAGGGGCCGTGGACCCTAATAACCGGCTCTACCTCTTTCTGCGGGCCCGCGTCCAGGCCGAAGGCTACCGCAACCGGGATTCCGCCCTCAACTACCTGCGTTCCCTCATCAGGACCTATCCCACGGATGACGAAGCCGCAGTCTACGCCTCCCGGCTCCTCATGGAGTCCACCCGACCCGAAGACCGGCGCGAAGGCCGGGAACTCCTGAACCGCCTGCTGGCCGCCGGGGACCCTTCCCTATTGGTGGTGAATCTGGCCCTTCAGGATGCCATAGACCGGGAAGCCTGGAGCGAGGCTCGCTCCTTCCTGGACCGTCTTCTTGTGGAACGGCGGTCGCCCCAGGATCTCCTGAGCGCCTACACGGTTGAACGGGGACTGGGCAACAATTCCGCGGCGCTCCAGGCCGCGCGGGAACTCTACGAGCGGGACACCGCCGCCGAAGAGGGGATAAACGCCTACATTACCGCCCTCATCGACACGGGCCGTAACGACGAAGCCGTCCGGCTGATAGAGGGCCGCCTTTCGACCCTGCCCGGCGGTGCCCTTAAGGGTCGGTATTACTACCTTCGCAGCCGCCTGCGGACCAACGAGGATGCGACGATGAACGACCTCCGCTCCAGCCTGTTCGAGGACCCCCGCAATCTTTCCGCCCTAACCGCCATGTTTGAAATCTACCGCCGCCGCAAAGACGACAGCCGGGCGGTATTCTACCTGAAACAAGCCCTTGCCCTTGCCCCGGACAACCCCCAGCTTAGACGCTACGCCGCCGAATACTCCTCCCTCTTAGGCGGCGGATACTAAGCCGGACACTGCCCGGTCCCCGCAGGGCGCCGCCCAGACCCTGCGGGACTCCGCCCGGTCCCGGCGGGGCGCTGCCCGGACTCGGCGGGGCTCCGCTCCTGGTCCCCCGGCGGGGTGCGGGGCAGAGCCCCGCAGGGAGCAGGAAGAAACCCGCAGGGTTGTAACGTAGCGTTGAAAATAGGAATTCCATAACGCCAGATTTGCACTGAAAATAGGAATTTGTTACCGCTTAAAACCGCCTTAAAACGCCGTTAAAGGCGGGCCTCATCCCGCCTTTCCTCTATCCCTCCTCTCCGCTCACCTGTCCCTTCCCGCTCTTGGCCCCCGGCTTTACCGCTATAGGATAGTTACCCGTCAACACTTCGACTTTTCTCCCTTGGGTTTTATGTCCATGCGTCATAGGGGAAGACATGGCAAACTCTATTGTTTGCCAGCCGTTCCCCTCGGTAAAATCCGCCAGAGATTTATTCCGGGTGGTGATCCACAAAGTATGATGAAAAAATGTCGTTAATTCTTTGTAGTACAATGAATTACGTATCATACTTTGTGGATCACCTTCTTGTTCCGATATGAACTCAGCAGGAACTTTCCCTTGAGGCTCTCCAGAAGCTTCAACAGAATATCGAAGTCCTCCTGGGTATATCCGTCATAATGGCCCTGAGCCGCTCCCACATAGGGCGGATCAAGATAGAAGAACGCATCCGGCATGTCCCGGCTTTTGATGATCCTGAGGGCATCGCAGCACCCGATCTGAACCTTTTGGAGCCGGAGGGCGTAATCACTATTGAAGGCGGCTCTTTTGTTAGCCAGCTTCTTGCCATAACTACCGAGATGACCTCAGCCTGCCGGTATTATTTCCGGCTGTGAAGGCTTATAGCCACTTCCTTCTCCCGGGCTGTAAAATCCCGCTGGAGTACTTCATAAAAGTTGATGAGTTCTCCGTTGGTATCATTGATGATCTCAACCTTTGACGGTTCCGTAGCGAAAAATATCGCGGCCCCTCCCAGAAAGGGTTCGCACTATAACCGGTGGGGCGGTATCAGCCCCCAGGGCGAGCGCATTAAAAATTCTCAAGGGTTGGCCGGAGAAGGTTCCGTGTGATTGGCAAATCCCGAGTGGAATATCAAGCCCTCTAGATATTCTTCTGACCAGGCCATCTGTTT
>JAITLF010000139.1 GCA_031278025.1 Treponema sp. | reverse complement strand
CCCATAATCCAAGATATGTCGATATAGGAGGAGGAAGCGATATAAAACGATTATGGAGGCATGGGTTGTGGCGAACGAAAAAAGACCGCGTTGGGAAAGCGAGATGTGGACAACACGGGGAGTTACGGACAAGATTGTCTGTAAAACGTGTATGTTCCGCTATATCGAGAGTGGGGGTGAGAAGGTGGAATCCCCGGACGCTGGATGCCGCGAAATATACGAGTACCCCGATTCCAGAACTCATGAGGTGTATTTCGATGGCGCGGACTGTGAAAACTACGAGAAGGATGAGTAGGCCCTTCCGGCTATGTTCAGCACAACCTTGTATAAAGCGGTTTCCGTTTTTATTCCCTTTGCCGTAGTGCTACACGAACCTCGCGATAGGATGTCCCACTTTCCCGGGAACCTGTCCGGGGCTTTTCTGCCGCCCTCGGCCCCCTCCAGGAAACGCCGGCACAGGGCCGCCGCCTGTTCCCGGATTGCCGTAGTCCGTGTCCAGGGCATAGCAGAACGCCTCGCAATCGGGGCTGTTTATCCAGGCCATAGCCTCATCCCGGACATGACCGCTGATTGCCGTGCTGTCTTTTTCCGGGCAAAAGGATACCGCTTCAATCCCTTGCGCCTGGCTGTTTGATGCATTGGTAACAAAACCCGAAGCCCCTCTTGTTAAATTCCATCCCTAAAGCGGTATATAACGTGTGATAGCGCCTGATAAAATTTGACCAGCGTTTCCCAAACTCGCTGTTGGCTTGACGCAGGTGTCCGGGTGAGGATATAGTAGGAAAACGGAGGGTGGGCTAGTGGTTAGGCCGTGAGTTTTGGGAACTCATAGTCAGGGGTTCAAATCCCCTTCCTCCGAATTTACCCTCAATGAAACTCCGCAGGACAGGGCCCTAAGCAAGCATCTGAAAGGCAGAGTCGCTTTTCCGAAATGTGCGGGTGTATTTGCATGCGTTTTTTAATTCTGTTCGCCGGCGCGTTCACGATGAATACCTTTCCCGCTTATCCCTCGCCCAAGTACGCCTTCCTGATCCCGTCGTTGTTGAGCAGCGCCGCGCCGGTATCCTGCATGGTGATGACCCCTGTCTCGAGTACATACGCGTAGTCGGCAATTTCCAGGGCGGCGCGGGCATTCTGTTCGATGAGGAGGACAGTCGTCCCGTTCCGGTTTATTTCCCTAATGATATCGAAAATCATCCTGGATATCAGGGGCGCGAGTCCCAGCGAAGGCTCATCCAGCATGAGGAGTTTGGGGTCGGTCATAAGGCCCCGGGCAACGGCAAGCATCTGCTGTTCGCCGCCGCTTAGGGTGCCCGCGCTCTGCCGCATACGTTCTTTAAGTCGGGGAAACAGGGCGTAGCAGCGGTCCCGGTCCCGGTGTATGGCCGCCTTGCCGCTACGGGCGTAGGCGCCGAGGCGCAGATTTTCTTCCACCGTTAAATTGGGAAACACATGGCGGCCCTCGGGGATCATCACGAGGCCCGAGGAAACAATGTCCCGCGTATCGCGGCCGGCTATGTCCTCCCCGTTCCAGAGGATCTTGCCGGCGGCGCTCTTTACCAGACCCACAACGCTGTTGAGCATGGTACTCTTGCCCGCGCCGTTGGCGCCGATAAGGGTGATGATCTTGCCGCCGGCAACTTCCAGATCAACGCCGCGGAGGGCATGGATGCCGCCGTAAAACACCGAAAGACCTTCAAGCTTCAACATCACTCGACCCCCAGGTAGGCGTCAATTACCTTCTGATTCCTGCGTATCTGTGCGGGCGGCCCTTCGGCGATGGTAAGGCCGTAGTCCAGCACGTAGAGCCGGGCGCAGATGCCCATAGCTACCTGCATGTGGTGTTCGATCAACAGTACAGCGATCTTGAATTCGTCCCGTATCCTGAGGATAAAATCCATAAGCTCCTGGGATTCCTGGGGATTCATCCCCGCGGCGGGTTCGTCCAGAAGCAGGAGTTTGGGTTCCGTTGCCAGGGCGCGGACAATCTCCAGGCGGCGCTGCTTTCCGTAGGGCAGCGATACCGCGTTGTCGTCCGCGTTTTCCAGGAGGCCCACGGAACCAAGCAGGTCCCGGGCAAACCGGCGCGCCTTCTTTTCCCGCGCCATGTACGGGGGCAGGTGGAGTACCGATTCGAACAGGTTTGGCCGCTCTCTGAGGTTGCAGGCGACGAGAATGTTCTCCAGTACCGTCATCTCGTGAAAAAGGCGAATATTCTGGAAGGTCCGCGCGATACCGGTCTCCGTAATCTTGTGGGGGACCTTGCCGGCAATACTTTTCCCGTTAAACAGGATGGCGCCTTTGGTAGGGGCGTAGACCCCGGTGATCACGTTGAAGGCCGTGGTCTTGCCCGCCCCGTTGGGGCCTATGAGTCCGACGATCTCGTCATCGCTTACGGTGATCGAAAAACCGGCGACCGCGGTAAGGCCGCCGAACTGCATGGTAACGTCTTTTGTTTCCAGCATCAGCGCCTCCCCGCCGGCGGTTTAGCCTTTAGGCCCGATTTAATTTTTGCGGCAAGGGGCGACGCCAGCACAAAATTCCAGGAGAATTCTTTTTTGCCCATTAAACCCTGCTGCCTGTAGATGACTACCACCAGTAACAGCACGCTGAACACTACCATGCGCAGGCCCGGCAAGCCCTGGGTCCGGATAAAGAGGAGGTTCAAAGGGCCGTCCAGGAAACGGAGAAGTTCCATGGAAATAGTCACTACGATGGCAGCTATCACGGAGCCGGAGATACTGCCGTTGCCCCCCAGGACAACGATAAGTACGATGTTGTAGGTCAGGCTGAAGGTAAACATCTTGGGGTCTATGGTGTTCATAAAATGCCCTAGCAGCGCGCCGCCCACTCCGGCGATAAAACTGGAAAGGGTAAAACTTACGATTTTTACCCGGGCTACGGCGATCCCCATCGCCTGGGCGGCGATCTCGTTGTCCCGGATCGCCTTGCAGGCCCGGCCGAAAGCCGAGTTGATAAGCGCCGCCATGAACACTATCGAAAGTATCGCCAGGGCCCAGACCATCCAGGTGGTCGAATATTTCGGCAGCCCCTAGAGGCCCAGAGCGCCGTTGGTTACGGATTGAAGGTTGGTCAGCACTACCCGGATTATCTCGGAAAAACCCAGGGTCGCTATGGCCAGATAATCGTCCCGGAGCCGCAGCACCGGCGTGCCGATGAGGAACCCTGCCAGAGCCGCCGCCGCGCCCGCGATAATAAGGGCGGGGATAAAGGGGAGCTGTACGTTTGCCAGAACCGGCACGATGGGGGCCAGGAAGAAATTCATCTCCTTTTGGGCGGGGCTCATGGTAAGAAGGGCGCTGACATAGGCCCCTATCGCCATGAAACCCGCGTGGCCCAGGGAAAAGAGTCCCGTAAACCCGTTGATAAGGTTCAGGGACAGGGCGAGGATGATGTAGATCCCGCAGAGGTTGAATATGCGCAGGGAAAATGAACCGAAGGCCTTGTCCGCCAGAAGGATAAAGGCCAACGCCAAAACCGCGGCGGCAAGGGTTAAAACAAGATTGGTTTTCTTCGATACGGTATTTACCGCCGCCTTTACAGTTACTGCCATAGCCGCCCCCTCACACTTTTTCTACCTGGTTTTTACCCAGCAGCCCCGAAGGCTTCACCAGGAGAACGATGATGAGGAGGACAAAGGCAAACGCATCCTTGTACCCCGTAAGCGTGGGCAGAAAGGCGATGATCATAAGTTCTATAAGCCCCAGGAGAAGGCCCCCCAGGACCGCCCCGCCTATGTTGCCTATGCCGCCTATCACCGCGGCTATGAAGCACTTGAGCCCCGGCATCATCCCCATGGTGGGGTTTAGTTGGGGGTACTTGATCGCCCACATGACCCCGCCTATGGCGGCCAGCACCGATCCCGTGCCAAAGGTAAAGGACACGATCCGGTTCACGTCGATGGCCATAAGCCGCGCCGCGGCCAAATCCGTGGACACCGCCCGCATGGCCATGCCGGTTTTTGTCCGGTGCACGACAACGAGCAGGACGGTGAGCAGTATTGCCGCCAGGACCGGGATCACCAGGCTGATAACCAGCACCGACACCGATCCGATGTGAACAACCTCGTTGAAAAAGACCGGAGCCGGGAATCCCTTGGGCCGGCCCCCGAAAATAACGGTTGCCAGATTCTCCAACAGGAAGGACGCCCCTATGGCACTGATCATGATGGATATCTTCGGGGAATTTCTGAGGGGCTTGTAGGCCACCCGTTCAAGACCGATGCCGAAGATCCCCGTTAGTCCCAGGGCGACGATGAACGCGACCCACCAGGGCATAACGAGGAGGGTAATCCCGTAGAACGCGATATACCCCCCCAGCATAAAAATGTCCCCGTGGGCAAAGTTGATAAGCCGGAGAATCCCGTACACCATGGTATAGCCTATGGCGATCAGGGCATAGAGACTGCCCAAGGCCAGGGCATTGGAAAGATGCTGTAGAAAGAGTTCGAATGTCACGACACCCTCCGCGGCGTTCAGTGAGGACCCGGTATCCCGCCCCGGCCTCTTCAGGGGGCGTTGCGGGGGCCTCCGCCCCCGCTGAGGGGGGTGGCGGAAGCCCGACGGGCTGGAGCCAGGGGGGAGGCTTCCCCCCTCTTATAAATATCTTCCTGCCCGGTTACGGATTTACGATGGTCTTGAATACGAATTTCCCGCCCTGAACGACTTTGATAAAGGCGCTTTTGGTGGCGTCCCCATTGGCGTCCAGGGTAACGGTTCCGGCCGCGCCCACAAAACCTTTGGTCACCGCGATGGCGTCACGGATCTTCTGGGGTTCAACGGAACCCGCCCGCTTGATGGCGTCCAGGGCCACGAGGTAACCGTCATAGCCCAGGGCGGTAACCGCCGCGGGTTCCTTGTTGTACCGGCTGCGGTATTCTTTGAGGAAGGTTTCCGCCACCGGGGAAGCCGCGTGTTCGGAGGCGAAGAAGGTGGAGAACACCGCCCCTTCGACCCGGTCCCTGCCGACATCGATGAATTCCGGAGTTTCCCAGGTGTCGCCGCCGATGATGGGGACGTTGATTCCCAGTTCCCGGGCCTGCCTGATCACCAGGGCCGATTCGGTGTAGTTGCCGGGGGCGAAGATCACGTCCGGGTTCAGGGACCGGATGGAGGTGAGCTGGGCGCTGAAATCCTGATCGCCGGTGTTGTAGTTGACCGTGGTAAGAACCGCGTTGGGGTTGCCGGTCAGGGCCTTGAAATTATCGGAGAAGAACTTCGCCAGACCCACCGAATAATCGTTGGAAACTTCCTGAACGATGACCGCGGTTTTGGCGCCCAGATCCCGGAAGGCGTAGTTTGCCATAACCGTTCCCTGGAAGGGATCGATGAAGCATACCCGGAAGTAGTAGTCGTTCCCCGCGGTTACCAGGGGGTTAGTGCAGGACAGACCGATTACCGGAATCCGCGCGTCTTTGGCGACTTCACCCCCGGCCATGGCCAGGGAGGAACCCCAGGAACCCAGGATGACCTGGACCTTGTCACTGTCCACCAGGCGCTGTACGGCATTGGCCGCCTCTACCTTGTCGGACTTGTTATCCACCACGACGAGTTCCACCTTGTAGGTTTTTCCCGCCACTTCTACCGTAGGGTTAAGCTCATTGGCAAGCCTGATACCCTCGACTTCCATGGCGCCGCCCGCGGCATTGGCTCCGGTCATGGGTTCAAATACCCCGATCTTGATGACGTCCCCGGCTGTTCCGGTCTGCCGGCCACCCCCGGCAAACACGGGCAGGGCCGCCAGGGCCAGAATTAGAGCGATTCCCCAAATTTTTTCAATGCTTTTCATAGTACCTCCATAATAACCTTTAAGATTTTGAAAAATAGTATAAAGAAGATGCGGAAAAAAGACAAGATACCATCGTAATTAGAAGGGAGGCACTTCGACAGGCTCAGTGCCCGGCGCAATAGTATGGCACTCCGACAGGCCCAGTGCGCACTTTGCCACGTCCTGTACTTATCGAAAGGGGCATCCGGTAATCTCCTTCTTTTGATATGCGGATTACCAAATCCTCGGTTCGGAGGCCGGCTTTGTTACCACTACGTCTTCTCCGGAAGGCATGATCAGATAAAGGCCGTTCGACAAGGCGTATTTGATTACCCTGTCGAGGCCGGTCAGGGCGGCTATCGCGCAGAAAAATTGCCGGGTATCGCCTTCAAGATCGGCATACCGGCGGACTTCTTCCATACGCCGGATCTGTTCGTCAATGTCTACCGTATTCAGTTTCGACTTTACCTCGACAATCATGACCTGTGTACCGTTTTCCAGCACGGCGTCATGTTCCATTGAAAGATTATGCTCTTTTTCCTTCCAACGAACATTGCGGTTTAGTTTCCTGAAACTAAAACCAAATTGTTCGAATTTGTCGACTAAATCGGGAACAAGCATTTGCTCCGCTATGTCGCCAAATCTGTTGCCCAGGTCGCCGACAATGCGCTGGGTTTCTTTTATTCGCCGGTCGGTCTCCTGCATTCGCCGGTCGGTTTCCGCGCCCATTTCCTTGAACTGTAGGGCGGTCTCTTTCAATTGCCGGTCGGTTTCCTGGATCAGCGCCCAGACTTGTTCAAAGGTTACTCCCCGGGGCGGTTCCCGCGATTGTACGGTTGTGTCTCCCATGATCTCTCCTGTGACCCGTTCAGTACCAGGCCGATCCTAAACGGGTCCTTATAAAATATACGCTGCCCCGAAAAAATGGCAACGGCGGCCAGGGTTTTGTTAGGTCAAAAAATGGTGACAGACACCTTTTTTAGGCAATCAGTACGCGGATCACCAAACCCTCGGTTCGGAAGTTGGTTTTGTTACTTTTACGTCCTCGCCGGCAGGCATGATCAGGTAAAAACCGTTTGACAGGGCATACGCGATTACATTATTGGGGGCGGTCAGGGCGGCTATCGCGCAGAAAAATTGCCGGGTATCGCTTTTAAGATCGGCATACCGGCGAACCTTTTCCATACGGCTGATCTGTTCGTCAATGTCGGCCTTATCCAGTTTTGCCTTTACCTCGACAATCATGGCCTGTATACCGTTTTCCAGCACGGCGTCATGTTCCAGTAAAATATTATGGCTTTTGTTTTCCCATTCGACATTGCGGTTTAGTTCCGCAAAGGAGAATCCGAATTCCTCGAATTTTCCCCGTAAACCCGGGGTCAAAAGCTGCTCCGCTATATCGCCGAGCCTGTTGCCCAGGTTCCCGACAATGCGCTGGGTCTCTTTTATTCGCAGGTCGGTCTCTTTCATTTGTTGACCGGTTTCCTTTATTTGCCGGTCGGTTTC
>JAITLF010000136.1 GCA_031278025.1 Treponema sp. | reverse complement strand
TCCATAATCCCGGTAGTTACGATCTTCGGTCCCATGGTGGTAAACCTGATGACAGGTTCCCTGGCGGTGGAGAGTATTTTTTCCATACCAGGCATCGGGAGTCTCTTTACCGATTCGGTGCGTAACAACGACTACCCGGTAATCATGGGACTGACTATGTTTTTCAGCCTGTTCTACATTACGGTTATATTCCTCGTGGACGTGGCCTACGGTCTCATCGATCCCAGGATACGTCTGGCCGGGGATAATTCCGGGGCATAGGGGGACGCTTATGGAAGCGGATACGGACAATGTTGTTATTGACGCTAAACTTTTCGAGCCTTCCTCGGATATGTCCTCCCAGCGGGAACGTATCGCCCGGGTCCATCACAGCGCATTCTACGATGGCTGGGTAAGACTGCGAAAAAATAAAGCCGCCGTCGGGGGCTGCGTGGTACTTGTCATCCTAAGCCTGCTGGCCGTCTTCGCCCCTGTTTTTTCACAATTCACCTACTATGATACGGATTATACGGCGAGGTTTATGCCTCCCAGCGGCGAGCATATCTTTGGCACCGATCTTTTTGGCCGGGACCTGTGGGCCAGGCTCTGGTACGGCACCAGGATGTCGTTGCTTATTGGGCTTTCCGCGGCTTTTATCAACCTTTTTATCGGAGTAAGTTACGGTTCCGTGTCCGCCATCGCCGGCGGTAATGTGGACAACATGATGCAGCGTATAATAGAACTTCTGGTGGGAATTCCCTCCCTCATCATCCTTATTTTAATGATGGTGGTTCTGCCGCCCGGGGTGTGGACGATTATTATCGCCCTCTCGGTGACCGGCTGGGTTAACATGGCGCGGCTGGTACGGGCTGAAATCCTGCGGCTTAAAATGCAGGAATTTGTTCTCGCCGCCCGGCTTTTGGGGACGCCTACCTCGAAAATAATCATCCGCCATTTGGTACCCAACACGGTAAGCGTTATCGTAATCCAAACTATGTTCAGTATTCCCGCGGCGATTTTCTCCGAAGCCTTTTTAAGCTTTATCGGCCTGGGTATCGCCGAGCCGAGGGCTTCTCTGGGGGTCTTGATAAACGTAGGTTACGGATCCCTCCGTACCTCTCCCCATATGCTGATCTTCCCGTCTATTGTGATAGTTTTAATAATGGTGTGCTTTTGCATCCTCGGCGACGGGCTGCGGGACGCCTTTGATCCGCGCATGAGGCAGTAGGGATCGGGCGGCCATGGAAGAAAAAGCACGGGAAAGCCGGAATCTTTTGAATGTCTCCGATCTGGAAGTAAGTATCCATACCGACAACGGCGTCGTCCACGCGGTACGGGGGGTGAGTTTTACCCTGTATCATGGCGAGACCCTGGCGATAGTGGGGGAATCGGGCTGCGGCAAATCGGTTACCTTTAAATCAATATTGGGTCTTCTGCCCGAAACCGGCCGTATTGACGCGGGCAGCGTAGTTCTGGAAGGACGGGAAATCGCGGGCCTTCCGGAAAAAGAGATGCGTCAGATCCGGGGACGGGATATTTCCATGATATTCCAGGATCCCCTTACAAGCCTCAATCCGACAATGAATATAGGGAACCAGATAGCGGAAGTGCTTAAACTGCACCGGAAAGATATGAGCCCCCCTCAGCGCCGGCAGCGGGTGCTGGAACTCCTGTATCTGGCGGGTATACCCAACCCTCAGGAGAGGTACCGGCAGTACCCGCATCAATTTAGCGGAGGAATGCGGCAGCGGGTGATGATTGCTATCGCCCTGGCCTGCGATCCCAAGATACTCATCGCCGACGAGCCGACCACCGCGCTGGATGTAACAATTCAGGCCCAAATCCTGGACTTGATGAAAGAACTGTAGCAAAAGATAAACACGGCCATAGTGATTATCACCCATAATTTAGGGGTAGTAGCGAGTATTGCCAAACGTCTGGTGGTGCTTTACGGCGGCAAAGTAGTGGAGCAGGGACTCCTGAACGAAATTTTTTATGAAATGCGCCACCCCTATACCAGGGGTCTTCTGGAATCCATTCCCCGCTTGAATGTTGAGCGCCGGGAACTTAGTTCTATACCGGGTTCCCCGCCGGATCTGACGGATCCGCTTCCGGGCTGCCCCTTCGCGGCCAGGTGCGCCAGCTGTATGAAGGTCTGTGGGAAATATGCCCCGTCTTTTACGGCGTTTTCCGAAACCCATCGCGCCGCATGCTGGCTCTACGATCCGCGGGCGCCCAAAGCCGGCGAGGCGGGGGAGGCGGCTGATGGATAAGGCAAATAAAGCGATGGACGGCGATGTACTCCTTACTGTTCGGGATCTGGCCCGTTATTTTGTCTTGAGCAAAAAGCGGATCCTTAAGGCCGTGGACGGCGTGAACTTCTCCATACGCCGGGGCGAAACTTTAGGGATAGTGGGCGAGTCGGGCTGCGGAAAATCCACCCTGGGCAGGACAGTGATAGGTCTTTATGAACCGACCCGCGGCCGCGTAGAGTTTGACGGAATTTCTGTTCACGAAAAGAAAAACAAGATCGCCGCCGCTGAATTTTCCAGGCGTATGCAGATGATCTTTCAGGATCCCTATACGAGCCTTAATCCGCGTATGAAGGTGAACGATATTATCGCCGAAGGAATCGACAATCACCACATGGCGAAAAACCGGCGGGAACGGAACCGGATGGTAGCGGAGCTGCTTTACAGCGTAGGTTTGGATGAGGATCACGCCAACCGTTACCCCCACGAATTTTCCGGCGGCCAGCGGCAGCGTATCGGAGTGGCCCGGGCGCTGTCGGTAAACCCCGATTTTATCATAGCCGACGAGCCCATTTCCGCTTTGGACGTATCAATACAGGCCCAAGTCGTCAATTTATTAAAGAGCCTTCAGGCCAAGCGTCATCTTACCTATATGTTCATTGCCCATGACCTTTCCATGGTGCGTTACATATCCGACCGTATAGGCGTAATGTATTTGGGCGGGATCGTAGAATTGGTGGACAGCGAGGGACTCTTTAAAACGCCGCTTCACCCCTATTCCATAGCCCTGCTTTCAAGCATCCCTATTCCCGATCCAAAAGAGGAGAACAGCCGCCGCAGAATTGAGCTGCCCGGCAGTGTACAAAGCCCTATTAACCTGGATGAAGGATGCCGCTTCTTTAAGCGCTGTGTGCGGGCCTCGGAGATATGCGAACACGAAACGCCGCTTCTAAAAGAGCCTGTCCCCGGCCATTTCGCGGCGTGCCATAATCTTGATACATAAGCCCCGGGTACCCGCCTTCAGCCTTGAAGCGACACTTGGCCCAAATCACCGGCTGCCCCGGGGTGCTGTACTGCGGGCAAGACGGCCGCGCTGCCCGGAATTTTTCGGCCGCAGGCAAGCTTGTCTGCGGCATAGGGGCGGCGGGGATACGCCGCAAGGGGGACGCCTAATCCGTTCCACCTTTTGACAATCCCCGTCTATCATGGGTAAAGTCCAGACTGTGGATGCTTTTCGGTAAGAGTGGAAATTTCAAAGCAAAACCGGGAACTTTATGTTATACTAAACCCAGATCATACCAGGAGCGGAACATGACAGCCCTACACATTTCCCTGTCAAAATTTGAAAAGGCCGGAGCGGGGGAATCGATGCCGGCGGGATGGAATAATCCCGGTGTAAGCGGCCGGGGCGGCGTTCCCGCCGCTTCCCGCAAGGCGGTGATGGAGTTCCACATCCGCCGGGAAGTCCGGGAAGAGTATGGCCTGGAACACCGGCTTTTCTCCCTTACCGGCAACGTGGCGCTGATCGATCTGCGGAAGGTACGGGAACTGGCGGCAAAGTTTAACGCCAAAGTCGATCCCCGGCGCCCGGAGCGCTTCATCAGGGCGGGGCAGCTCTACGCTATGGGCCTTATCGACGAGATCCTCCACTACCTGGTGGC
>JAITLF010000133.1 GCA_031278025.1 Treponema sp. | reverse complement strand
TTCCGAATCGTTTCCGCGTACGGGCCGTCCCCGGTAAACACAAAAACTGTTTTCCCGGGAAGACGGCGTTCAAGTTCAGCGGCGGCGTAAAGCAGCATATCCAGGCCTTTTTCCGGGGACAGCCGGCCTGCATAGTAGTAGATACACGACGAAAAAAACTATATTAAAGTTGGAGGAATAGTGTCTCTGCCCGTGGTATACCGGGAACCTATGCGGGGGAGCGGCGCCGAAACGCCGCTCCTCATTTTTTCTTCCGCCGCCGTTGTGATTGGTATCAGTGGTTAAATGTAAAAGTCCTGCCTCTATGAACGCTTATGGCGACTTTTGCCCGGTAGAGAAGATCAGTTGAACATCCGCCGTTTTTCGCAGTACCCGCTGTCGGAACACTGGTACTGTTTTTCTCCCGTGGCGGAATCAAAGAATTCGTCCATAAAAACATCTGTAGCCCCGCAAAGACGGCATACCCTGCCGGACATATCCTCAGGCCGGAAGGGATGATCCTCAAAGCAGAGGGACTCCACTTTGGTATAGGGCGGCAGGGCGTAGATCTTTTTTTCCCGGCCCGCGCCGAAAAGGTAGAGGGCGGGGCTGTTGTTGAGTTTGGGGTTGTCGAAGCGAGGAATGGGAGAGGGCATCATAATATAGCGGTCTTCCACCATCACCGGATAATCGGCCCCCAACTCAATTTCACCCACCCGGACAATATTTTCGTACAAGGCCAGCCAGATGGGGGCGTAGTCCATTTCGGCGTGCATCTTTTTTGTTACCGATTCCAGGGGTTCCACCAGCCGCAGGGCTTCGGGAAGAGGTACCTGTAAAACCAGAATCTGATCGCTGCGCAGCGCTTTCTCCGGTATGCGGTGGCGGGTTTGGATCACCGTGGCTTCCTCCGAATCGGTGGTGGTTTTCACATCCGTACAGGCAGATACAAAACCGCGGATAGACACGGCGTTAACGCTGTCGTCGCTGCCCTGATCTATCACCTTGAGGATGTCCTTCCGGCCTATGATCGAAAGGGTTAGCTGGATGCCCCCGGTCCCCCAGCCCCGGCCTATGGGCAGTTCCCGTGAGCCAAAGGGCACCTGGCAGCCGGGGATGGCCACCGCCTTTAACAGCGCCCGCCGGACCAGCCGCTTGGAACCTTCGTCCAGAAAGGCGAAATTATAACCCGTCATGGGGGCCTCCCGTTTTTTTCCGCGTATGCCGCACCCGGTCCAGCTTGGACTGAAAGGTAACGTAGTGGGGCAGTTTGAGATGGGAGATAAAGCCGTTCATCTCAAGGCAGTCCCCGTGGAGGAGGACGAATTCCTGGTTTTCCAGAATGGAAGTCCCGCCGCCGGTATCTGCGCTCCCGTGGTTTTCGCCGGAACCGGAATCCGCGGTATTCAGGGAATAATCCAGAATCGACATGGCAATAGCCTTGGCATCGCTTCTGCCGAAGACCATGCCGTAGCCCAGGCCCAGGCTCAGAACATTGACGGAAGTATCCGCCCTGTCCCCCTGGCCGGACGCCATGATCTTGAGGGGATCATCCTTCGCCTCCTTTTTTGTTTCCCGGTCTTCTTCGGGAAAGAGGGACTCCACTTCGGTAACGGTGATGTCCCCCACAAAAAGCTTTTCCCCCCGGATCAACGGATGGGGGATGATTGCTTCCAGGGTTCCGGTCCGCAGTTCCCCCACCGTGGGATGGCCGGAACCGAAGCCCCGGATCGCCGCGTAAGCCAGTCCGCTGACGTAGCCCGTATCGGCCCTTGCCAGGGTTTGCAGCCGGGCGGATCGGGGAGCGGGAAAAACAAGGGGGTCTTCGGTTATATCCCAGGGGTCTTCATCGTCCTCTTCAATATTGACAAGCCCCTCCCGCCGCAGTTCCTCCGAAACCCGGCGGGCGTAGAGAGGGGCTTCCGGCCCGGCCGGGTTTTCCGGCCGAACGGCGTCTTCTTCCGCGGAATCGTTCCGGCCTGTGTTCAACAGATCGAAGTTGAGAAGCCGGTGGGTATAGTCGAAGGTCGCCCCCAAAAACTGCCCGCCGGGGATGTCCTTAAACGCGGCGGACACGCGCCGGTGAATAACCATATCCGCGCCGTCCAAAGGCAAGCTCAGGTAAGAACGGGACAGAGTTGAGCGGTATGCCCGGAGCAGGAAAACCGCCTCCTCCGGGGAACCGGCGGATTGCTTGAGGGCCAGGGCCGCATAGGCGGGGGCGTAAAAACCCGCCTCCCCCATGATCCGGTCTATGAGGAGGCTCATCCCCTTTTCCAGGGTTTTAATATCCAAATCCGCCTGAGAAGCGGCGCGGTTTTTTTCCAGCAGCCTGATGCTTTCCGCCACCGCCTCCTGCCCGCCTTTTACCGCCGCGTAAGCCATAGTAACCTCACTTCGATCCGCCCCACAGAAACTCCGTCTTTCGGGTAAAGGCCGCCAGGGAGTTATCCTCCCGCAGGAAGACCAGTTCCACCCCGCAGGGATATTCAAAACCCCGCTCATCCCTGGCCCGGCACCAGACCGCCTCCGCCGGGGACAGATCGAGCCGCCGGCCCTCAGGGGGAATACCCGGCCCTTTGAGGGCAACGCTTTCGCCGGGGTTTCCGTCCCCGGCCCCTGTATCGATAAAAAGCAGGGCCGACTTGTGGGGATCAAGGTGGGTTCCCCCTTTGACCTGTGAGAGGAGCCAAAGGGCCTCATCACGGGCCACGGCCCCCCGGCTTAAAAAAACAAAGTCCGCCTCTTCCGGGGAAACCTGGGGTGCGCCTGAGAGGAAGCGTATCTCTTCCCCGGTTTCCCTGTCGCCGTCCCAGTAAAAATCCGTTCCCTTGTCCAGAAGGGTTACTGCCGGCGCAAGCCAGCGCCCCTGTCCGGCGAACTGACCGGCGTATGGCATAAGGCTCAAAATCCTGCCGGGATTGGCCAGGGCTTCCAGCAGAATACGGAACACTTCCTGCGCGCCGTGAACCATGTCGAAGCCGTGTTTGTTTTTCATAGTTCCAGCGGATCGGAATGATACGACGGATCGCGCCGATCCGGGTCCTCCAGGGACTGAAAGGAAACACGGGTTTTTCGGATCTCCGCCGCTTCCTGCACCAGTTCCTTTTGCCGCGCTTCTTCCAGAGCGAGCAGTTCCCCTTCCACCAGGGCAAAGCCCGGAAAGCCCCCGGAATGGGCGGCGTCCAGCACTGCGGCGGCCCTGGCCTTTTCAAGATCGTCCCCCATCAGTACCGCCATTCCCCGGATACCCCCCAATTCCACCACGCAGTGGGCCGCCAGAAGTTCCCCTAGATAAAAGCGGCTCTGTCTGACCGGTTCCCTAACCTGTAACAGCACCATGGTTTTTTCCGGCCCCTTGAGGAGCGCCGCCTCCCGCCCCCCGGCGGCCTTCTCCGCCAGGGACGCAAGCTGGGCCGGCCCCGCATAGGCGCAGATTCGGCTCAGGGTGATCTTGTCCATCAAACCTTCACCCTCCGTTTAATGTACGTTGACAGAAGTTCTATCCCCAGGGCGAAAACAAACACGATTAGCACCGCCAGTCCCGCCCGTCCAAATTTGTAACTGTTCATGGCGGCCATGATGGTGTACCCCACACCGCCTGCCCCGACCATGCCGAGGATCGCCGCCTCCTGATAGTTCGTTTCAAAACGCAGGGATGTCCAGGCGATGATCCCTGAAAGGGATGAGGGGAGGACCGCGCCGAAAAACACCTGCACCCGGTTTGCCCCGGTTGCCCGGACCGCTTCAATGGCTTCGTCGGGGACTTCCTCGAAGAGCTGGGCGAAGACCATGCCGAAAAAGGCCGTGGCGTGGAAACCCAGGCCCATAATACCGGAAGCCATGCCGAAGCCCATGGATGCCAGCACCAGGAGGACCCACACCGGCGTAGGCACCGCCCGAATGAAGGCGAGGAAACTTTTAATAATCGGGGACAAAGGTTTCCAGGGGCTGATGTTCTCCGCTGCCAGCGCGCCCAGCACAAGGCCCAGCGCCAGACTGTAGATCAGGGCCAGGGCGGCAACGGCGACGGTTTCGGTAAAGGCGAGGAGGGTGAGGGAAAAGCGCTCGGTGGAAAAATGCGCCATGTCAAGGAACACCTTCCCCAGCCGGGGAAAACGCTGGACAAGTTTTTGCCAGTCCGCATCCAGCAGGGCCAGGGACAGGAGGGTTAAAGACGCCAGGGCGATTAAAAAAAGGTGAATGGGCATATCCCGTTTGACATTTGCCACCGGTATTTTTGGAGGCTGTTCTTTTTCTCCGTATCGGGCGCCGGCCAACTCTTGTTCAAGCAGCCCTTGTTCAAGCATCAGGTTAAAATTGAATTCGTCATAATACATAGGTACTCCTTATTTAGGCGGCGTGAGCCGCTTCGTTTCTTAACGCATAATCAGTTTCCGCAGATAATTGGTAAGCAGATTAACGCCGATGATAATAACCGCCACGGCAACAATCGCGGTGGAAGCCGCCGCATAGTTAAATTGCTTGATATAACCCATGAGCAGAAGACCGATGCCCCCGGCCCCTACCATGCCGAGGATAGTGGAGGCGCGGATGTTCAGTTCCACGCAGTAGAGTATCCAGGCGATAAAGTCCGGCATGGCGCCGGGCAGCAGGGCCTGGCTTATAATGGCCGGCATGAAGGCGCCGGTGGCAAGCAGAGGTTCCATGGTTTCAGCCGCAGTCTCATCCAGAATCTCAATGAAGAAACGGGTGAGGGAGCCGGTGGTAGTGATGATCAGTGACAGAACCCCTACCACGGTTCCGATGCCGAAGGCCGCCACCAGAATAAAGGCCCATACCAGAGGAGGAATGTTCCGCAGCACCGAAGCAAAGCCCCGGACCGCCGAATTGACAAGGACGGACCGGGTGATGGCGGCGCTCCCTAAAAAACTCAAAAAGAGGGCCAGTACCGCCGAAAGCCCCGTGGCCGCCAGCGCCATATACATGGTCTGCATCACCGCCCGGAACAGAGCTTCAAGCCTTCCCATGGAAGGGGGAATAAAATCGGTGAGAATGAAATTCCAGAATTCTCCCTGGGAAAGCAATGCCTTGACGGGATTAAACCGGGTAAAGCCCGAGGAAAGGCCGAAAATAATGAGGAGGAAAATCATAAAAACGACCGAGACCCTTAGGCTTTCCCGGGAAGCGAGCCGTATTTTTTCCATACCCCGGCTCCCCGCCCCGAAACCCTCCCCTTGTCCGCCCTTCATGCGGTCGCCTCCGTCCGTTCGGCGCTGATCATCAGTTCCGCCATAGGCTTGTTGTATATCTTTTCGATCACCGGCACGGTAAGCTCCGCGGTAGGGCCGTCGTATACGATCTCCCCCTCGAACATTCCGATGATCCGATCCGCGTATTTGAGGGCCGCGTCCACCTGATGGAGGTTCACGATGCAGGCGATGGTATTGCGGCGGCACACGTCCCGGATCAGTTCCATCACCACCTGGGCGCTGGCGGGGTCAAGCGAGGCGATAGGCTCGTCGCAGAGCAATACCGAGGGCTCCTGCATCAGCGCCCGCACAATCCCCACCCGCTGGCGCTGTCCGCCCGAAAGCTCCCCCGCCCGGTGGTAAAGGAAGCCCCCCAGGCCGGTCTGCTCAAGGATGTCCACAGCCTGCCGCTTGTCTTCTTCGGCGTAACGGCCAAGCACGCCGTCCAGGGTGTTCATGTAACCCAGCCGCCCGTGCATCACATTCTGCATCACCGTAAGGCGGTTTACGAGGTTATGATGCTGAAAAACCATACCCAGGCGTCGGCGCAGTTTCCGTACCTTGGCCGGCGAAGCGCCGGTAATTTCTTCGCCTTCGATAAAGATCCGGCCCGCCGTGGGGACTACCAGATGGTTGATACAGCGCAGCAGGGTGGATTTTCCCGCCCCCGAAGGGCCGATGACGCCGATCATCTCCCCCTTTCCCACTGCCATGTTCAGGTTCCGGACTGCGGGTTTTTCCGAACCCCGGTATAGTTTTTTTAGGCTCCGTACTTCAACAACCGGTTCCATTTAGTGACCCCCATAGCGTCCCCGTTTAACTGGTTCTTTTTAATCCCCGATTGTTATGATTTTGTTATGGCTGGGTAAAATTATGGTGAAAATTTCAAAAATCAGAAGTCAATACGGTTTCGCCCAGGGTCAGCAATTTTACATTTACAGCTCATTTTACACACAAAATAGTATGAACCACGGATGAACACGGATTTTTACTTTAAAAACACAGTTTTCGTCTATAAGTCCGCTATAATTCGTACAATTTCACGAGTTTTACCTGAAACTCCGCGAAATTGTCCGTGTCTTTCCGTGTCTGTGGTTAAATGTAAAACCCCTGGCGAAAGTCCTGCCCCGTCACCTTCAAGCCGCCCGCTAAGTAACCGCACGGCGAAGCCGTGTGGATGAGAAATACAGCACAGCGTAGGCCCAGCAACCGCCGCTGTATGCCGCAGACCGCGCGACCGCCCAAGGCCGGGCGGGACCCCGCCCAAGGGCCGGGCGGAACCCCGCTCCAAGGCTGGGCGGGATATCGCCCGCTCAATAGAGGCACGGCGAAGCCGTGTGGAAGAGAAATGCAGCACAGCGTAGGCCCGGTTATCGCCGCTGTATGCCGCAGACCGCGCGATGGCTTTAGCCGGAGCGGCCCGCTCAATAGAGGCACGGCGAAGCCGTGTGGAAGAGAAATGCAGCAC
>JAITLF010000060.1 GCA_031278025.1 Treponema sp. | reverse complement strand
TTATCACCGCCTTTTTCGGCGCGCCCTTCTTTTTATTTCTCGCCGTTACAGGCGGGAAAGGGAGGACCCGTGAGTCTTGAGGTCTGCGGCATCTGTTTCGCCTACCATGAAAGGATCATCCTCAACGATATATCCCTTTCCCTCAAGGCCGGAGAATTCCTGGGTTTCCTCGGTCCCAACGGTTCGGGAAAATCAACCTTCCTCAAAAACCTTCTGGGCTTCCTCAAACCCTCCCGGGGTCGGATCGTTTTTTCAGGAACCAGCGCGGTCCCTGCCCGGGCGGAACATTTCAGAACAATTCGTTCGAAGCGCCTCGCCTTTGTGCCCCAGAACTCAAGGCCCCCTGCCGCCCTTTCGGTCCGGGATGTGATCCTGATGGGAAGGCTGCCCCATATTCGGGACCGCTGGACCGGTTATGGAAAGGCGGACAAACAGAAGGTTGAAGAAATACTCAAGGTCCTTGGGATAAGCGATATGGCGGAACGGGACGTGATGAGCCTCTCAGGGGGCGAAATGCAAAAGGTGATCATCGGCCGCTGCCTGGTACAGGAAGGGGACATCCTGCTTTTGGACGAGGCGACTTCGGGACTCGATCTTAACCACACCATCGAAATTATGGAACTGATGCGGAAAAAGGCCGGCGAGGAGGGGAAGACCATTGTGGCGGTACTCCACGATTTGAACCTGGCTTCCCAGTACTGCGACCGGATCGTACTTCTTAAAAACGGCAGCCTGCGGTACCAGGGAAGCCCCCGGGAGATCCTCACCGAGGAAGTGGTGGAGGATATTTACGGCATCCGGGCGGCAGTTAAAACCGATGAATACGGCAGGCCCTTTGTGTTGCCCCGGCGGGCGGCTTCCCCGGACACGCGAAAAGCCGGGCTTCCAGCCGGGCAGGAAGTCCGGCAAAAGGAGGCAGCCCATGTTCACTGAACGGTTCCGCTCCCACCATGACGCGGAACGCGGTTTGGAGGCTCTTTTGAGAAAATCGGAGGGAAAACCCGGCGGGCATTTACGGAGGCTTCTTAAGATGAAAAGCTGGTCCACGGTGGAGGCCCGCTTAAAGGAGTTCCCCTCCGGCAAGATCCGGGGCATCTACATCCACGTACCCTACTGCGACAGAATCTGTAGTTTTTGCAACCTTAACCGGACGGAACGGAAAAGCGTGGATCTGGACGCCTACACCGGGTATATAGCCGGGGAACTCAAAGCCTACGGCGAGTGGCCCTATATCAGGGAACAGCCCTTTAACGCGGTGTATTTCGGTGGCGGCACCCCCACGCTACTCAGCACGGATCAGTTGTCCCGCATACTGGACGCCCTCCATCGGCATATCCCCCTGGCGGAGGACTGCGAGATCACGGTGGAATCGACCCAGCATAACCTGGGGGCGAAAAAGGCCGAGACTCTGGCGGGTATGGGGATAAACCGTTTCAGCATAGGGATTCAGACCTTTTCGGACCGGGGCAGAAAGATCCTGGGCCGGACTTACTCAGGCGAAAAGGCCCTGGAGGATTTGCATGCCCTCCGCTCCGCCTTTAAGGGAGTCCTGGGGATCGACATCATCTACAGTTATCCGAATCAAAGCCTTGAAGAAATAAAAAGCGATGCGGAAATTTGCGTCTCCTCCGGGGTGGACAGCGTAAGTTTCTATTCCCTTATGATCCACCACGGTTCGCTCCTGGCCAAATCTATTGACCAGGGTAAAATCGAATTTATCCGGAATATTGAATCGGACCGGGAGCGGCACCATCTTTTTTACCGGTGCCTTACCGAATCGGGCTTTATCCTGCTGGAACTTTCCAAGCTGGTCCGGCCCGGCAGAGACGCCTATCGCTACATCCATATCCAGTACGAAAACGGCGATCTTGTTCCCATCGGTTCCGGCGCGGGGGGCAGAATCGCGGGTTTTCGGATCTATTCCATGTCGCCGGGCAGGCGTTTTGTGTCCCCCACAGACGAAGTTCATGAACGCTGTTACCGGATGCTGGGGGAGCTTCAATTTGGTTTGTACGATCCTTCCGGGCTGGCCCGTTTTTTCAGGTCCCCTGGTGTGGAAAAGGCAATAGTTGAAAAAATACAGGAATTAAGCGGCCGGGGGTATTTGGTTCCCGTACCGCAACGCTCCGCGTGGTCATTAACCCCCGACGGTATATTCTGGGGAAACAATATCGCGGTGGAGGTCCTTGGGGCCGCCATAAGCGCGTCAAAAAAGGAGAAGGCAATTTATGCGTAAGCGTATGTTTAAAAATTCCACGCATAAAAAACACAAAATGAATTATACACATAAAGGCGATTCAGTTTTATGTATTACCACCCCCCCCCCCCCCCCCAGTTTCTAGCGGCGATCCTGCTGCTGCTTGGGACTGTAAATCTTGCCGCCAGGGGACAGCATGAACCGGTAAACTCCGTAACGGAGCCGGCGGCGCAAAGCCATGCCCCGGTGCAAAGCCCCCTGTACTGGCGGCTTGTCGAAGAAACCAACCCAAGCTACATCGTTGACGGCGCGGGCAACAGGGTTCCCCTGACGGCCTACCGTCGGATCGTCGTTATTTCCCCGGGAGCGGTGGAAGTCCTCTACATGATAGGCGCGGAATCCGCCATTGCCGGAGTTACTTCCGGCAGGGACCCGATCTGGCCGGAGGAAAAAACCGTCCTGCTTCCCAGTGTCGGAAATACCGCGCGGCCCAGCCTTGAGGCAATCATCGCCCTGGAACCGGACCTCGTAATCGGCAACGGGATGACCGCCGCCCTTATGGCGGATCTTGCCTCCCGGGGTTATACCGTACTCATCCATAACGCCGATTCTCTGGCGGACATTTTTAACAGCGCCCTGATCCTGGGAAGGCTTACCGGAAAAGAGGCGGAAGCCCGGGCGCTGGTGGCGGAAAAAGAGGCCCAGCTCGATTCCCTTAAAGCGGAACTGAAAAGCAAGCCCCTCAATCTGAAGGGGGCCTTCCTCTACTCCGCCAATCCCATCATGGCCTTTACCTCCGAATCCCTGCCCGGAGAAATCCTCGAAATCCTGGGGGTAGAAAATATCGCCGCCGGATTAAACGCCGCCCAGCCTATACTCTCGGCGGAGTATATACTGTCCCAAAACCCGGATTTTCTTTTCGGCGCCATGGCCATAGCAAAACCAGAAGACATCCTTACCGCCGATTCGGTGATAGCGAAAACCAGGGCGGGAATAGAAAAGAACATCAGCATTGTGCCCTCGTCGTTGTTTCTGCGCACTTCTCCCCGGATCGTGGAAAGCCTTTTGGAATTGTACGGCGTAATCAAAAAATATACAAAACCGGGAGCGTAGCGTACGGATGAAACGTCTTTTAGCATTTGTGGAATTTATGCGTACCGGCGGGCCGGTGAACTGGGTTATCGCGGGTTTATATGTTTTAGTACTTGCCGTTTTTTCGGAACGGATCATCTATTTTTTCCGTACCCGGTATAAAAAGGACCGGATTTTTAAAACCCTTGAATCCGGCGCGTCCCTGTTTACCGATTCCGGCCGGCCATTTCTTCCCGGCTCGGCGAAACATAGCCAGCCCCTGCGAATGGCCGTCAGTTTTTTCAAACACCGGGAGGAACCGGTTCCGGTTCTTTCCGAGATCCTTGACCGGGAGGCGGCGATTATCCGGGGGGAGATGGAACGGGGCTTGGGCATCCTGTCTTTTATCGGAACCACCGCGCCCCTCCTGGGGCTTTTAGGAACCATTACCGGGCTTATGAACGCCTTTAGCCAGATTGAAGAACGGGGCTCCTCGGTAGATATAGCCTTTCTTTCCGGTGGTATCTGGGAAGCCATGATCACCACCGCCACGGGACTGGTTACCGCCATCTGCGCCCTAAGCTGCTGCAAGTGGTTCGAACATCTGTCGGCTTCCCGCCTGCGGGATATGAGTTTCGCGGTGTCTATTCTCAGTGAAAAATTCCGCCGGGATATCTTAACCGGCGCGGAGGGAAGGTCCGGGGAGACGGCGGACAAAATACCGCCGCGGGACCGGGAACAGGACAAGGAAAGCGCCTGAGATGAAAACCTTTGAACCGGCCGTTTCCCGCCGCACGGAAATCAACATCACTTCCCTTATTGATGTGATCTTCATGCTGGTGATTTTTTTCATGATAGGCTCCACCTTTGAAAAACCGGCCCTAGCCGTTTCCCTGCCCACCGCTTCGTCCGGGGAAGTTACACGGCGGCAGATGCTTACCGTTTCCCTGGACGCCGGGGGACTCCTCTACCTGGAAGAGGAACGAATCGGGGAGGAGGCTCTGAAGCAACGATTACGGGTATACCGTCAGGAGGAACCGGATCTGAGGGTCGCCCTGGACTGCGACGGCCGGCTGGCCTTTCAGCGGGTAACTGAAATCATGGATGTACTTACTACAGCGGGGGTGCGTAATGTGGCAATTCGTCATGAACTTCCCCGCTCATGAAAAGGGCCGGGCGGATTTTGCTGGGGAGGACGGCGGGGTCTTCCTGGCCAACCGGCTCCCGGCCCTGGCCTGTTTTATGGCTGTTGCGGCCCTGCATATTGTCTTTATTTCCGTGTTTGACCTTTTCAGGAAAAGCGAAAAGCCCTTTACGGAAACCAGGGAACTGTTTCTAACCCTGGAAGCCGCGGACAACAGCCCGGAAGAAGCGGCGCTAATAGCGGCACGGGAAGCAGCGCCCCTTCCCGCCGTCCCCTTGCCGGAGGAGGAAGTTCCCTCCTTTGAAGCGGTTCCCGATGAAGCGGTTCCCAAAGAAATCCCGCTTCCCCCGGAGGAATCCGGCATTACCTCCCCAGCTGAAGAAACCGCCGCGGCGTCCTTCCCGGCCCCCGCCGAAGCCGCGGCGGTGAAGGCCGGAAATACGGGCGCGCCGGCAGGTTTCGCTCCGCAGCGGCCCATGACCGATGCGGAATATCTGGCCCTGATCATGGGCCGGCTGGAAAAAAACAAGATTTATCCCCTGTCGGTACGCAAACGGGGTATTGAGGGGGATATTACGGCGGCCTTTACCATAAGACCCGACGGAACCGTCTCGGACTTGAGGCTGGCGGACCCGTCGGGCCACCGCTTCCTGGCGCAGGCCGCCTTCGAGACCATCCGCTCGGCAGGCCCCTTTCCGGTCAGGGAAGGCCGGGAAGGGGATTACACCGCGCGGGTAACCATTCGTTATCGTCTGGAAGATCAGACAACGCACAAAAAATAAGCATAAGGAGACATGATATGGAATTGAGAAGGCATGTTTTTTTTACCACTATGTTAGTCTTAACTACCTTTTTACGGGCCCAGGAAGCCCCCGTTATGGTAGTAACCGGCGCAAAGGTGGAACAGGACATCGCGGAAACCGTGGAGGCGGTAGAAGTCATAAGCGCGGAAGAAATTGCCGGAATGGGGGCCAAAAACGTGGCCGAGGTGATGGCGAACATACCGGGGGTAGTGATCTACGATCATCCCCAGGCGGCGGTGATGATGCAGGGCTTTGAAGGGGCATATATCAAGGTACTGATCGACGGCATGGAGATTACCGGCGACTCAGGCGGCGCAACCCCGGTCAACATGATCCCCGTTTCCGACATTGAACGGATAGAAATAGTGCGGGGGGCCTCGTCGGTTCTCTACGGTTCCGACGCCATGGGCGGGGTAATCAACATCATCACCAAAAAGCCGGACCAGGGAAAATTATCCGCCCGGCTAAAACAGGAATTTGCTTCCAATATCCGCTACTACGGCGAAGGGTATATCGGTTACGCCAACGATCTTTTCGCGCTTTCCCTGGGAGGGTCCTTCGACTGGGACGACGGCAAGACCGTACAAAAACGGAACAACCGCCGGGAATACGTCGACCTCTACGAAGTTCCCGCTGCCCGTCTTGGCTCGGCTCGGGCGGACGCCTCCTGGTATCATCCGAGGGGCGAACTGGCGCTGTACGCAAGCTGGATGGATTCGCTTTCCAACATAAGCGCGGACATGGAAAACGGCTATGATTTTATGAATACGAAGATCGAGGGCGGCCTGAAAGAGAGCTTCCGCCTTTCCGACTTTGCCCTGGTGGACGGCTTTTTCAGTTACCGGCAGTTGGACTACGACGCGGACCGAATCAATTACAGCCACAAGACGACGTCGGCTTATGCGGACAGCCTCTTCCGGGACATTGAAGGGGAGGCCCGGTTTTCCTGGGAACCGGCTATTTCCCACGCCCTGCTTTTCGGGGTCAACGCCAAACGGGAAGCCCTGGAAAGCGATTCCTTTGACGCGGAGAAATCGCTGGTCATGCTGAGCGCCTTTGTCCAGGATACCTGGAACATCGGCGGCGCGGACAGGTTCCGCATCGTGCCGGGCCTGCGCTTTGATTACCGGCCCCCCAATGATTCCGATGAAGAACACATTTATAAACTAAGCCCCAAAC
>JAITLF010000377.1 GCA_031278025.1 Treponema sp. | reverse complement strand
ATTCATTTATGGAACAATTCCTTTTTGTAGCCCCTCTGTCTCTCCGCCAATTCCCCTCCGGCCCGCATTAACCTCGCTCGTAACCCCGATGGTTCATCTCCGAGCCAAACCCGTTCTATCCAGAACAGAACCATCGGGGCTTTGACCCTCAATCATTCGTCTTTTTATAGAACCCGTTCTACCCAGAACCAAACAACCGGTGCTTTTTACTCAACCCGTTCTATCCAGAACAGAACCGTCGGCTCTTTGACCCTCAATCATTCGCCTTTTCACTAAACCCGTTCTGCTCGGAACCAAACAACCGGAGCTTTTTACTCCAATCGTTCTGTTCAGAACAAAACCATCGGCTCTTTGAGCCTCAATCATTCGCCTTTTTGCCGAACTCGTTCTGCTCGGAACCAAACGACCGGAGCTTTTTACTCCAACAGTTCTATCCGGAACAGAACCATCGGGGCTTTGAGCCTCAATCATTCGCCTTTTTGCCGAACTCGTTCTGCTCGGAACCAAACGACCGGAGCTTTTTTCTCTGGCCGTTCTGTTCAGAACAGAACCACCGGGGCTTTGAGCCCCAATCGTTTGTCTTTTTGTAGAACGAGTTCGGCTCGGAGTAGAACGACCGGGGCTTTGAAACCCGACGGTTTTCCGTTCCGTCCGGCGGGGCCTATTTGGTTTCGCCATGGACGCCCGCATCGCGCCGTCCGCCGCGCTGGGGGAAGCGGGTTTTCAGTTCCTCGTAGACCGCTTTCGCGCCGGGGATGTCCTGCGCCGCCGCCATCTTGGCGGACTTGTAGAAGACCAGCGCGGCCTGATACGCCTCGCTGCCGGCGGTCATTTCCGTGTCGTCAAAGGCCTCTTCCAACTGCCGGACCGCGTTGGCAAGCGTCCACAGGCCGTGGGCGTCGGCGAAGTCAACGCCGAAAGCGTCAAGATCAAAGTACGGTGGAATCAAGTTGGGGTTTTGCCGGGCAAAGTCGTAGGCTTTCTCCACAAAACTGATAGTCTTGGCCCCCATTTTGGGCAGGTCCCGCCGTTCCTCCGGGGTAAGGGCGAGCATATAAGGGGCAAGCAGGGTCTGAATTTCCTGAATTTTGGTCTGCACCTGGGTCAATACTGTCGAGGGTATGGTCTGAATATGCTGATTGTCTTTCATAACGGCTCCTTAGTGGTAAATTTGATGGTTTATTATAGGCGGAAACGGGGGAATGGGCAAGAAGGCGGGCAATTTAAGCATACGAAGGTAATTTATTACAGGGCGTATCCCACAGTTCCCGAAGGGTGCGCAAGGGATAGGAGGGGTGCGAGCCCGCAGGGCGAAGCAGACCCGGCGTAAAGCGCCGGGGCCGGAGCGCGGCAGCGCGGAGCCCCGCAAAGCCCGGTCCGGCCGCGTCCTATTGTTGGGGCGGCCGGATGCGCCCAAATTCCCGTCAAAAACAAACGCCAGCCAGCCTTACGCTGACCGGTGTTTTACGCCTTACACCAACTCGTACAGCGCCCGGACAAGTTTGTCGACTTCTTCCGGGGTATTGTAGAAGGCCAGGGACGGCCGTATCGTGCCTTCAAGCCCGAAAAAGCGGTGTACCGGCTGGGCGCAGTGATGCCCGGCGCGGACCGCGATGCCCCGGCTGTTGAGGTAGCTGCCTGTTTCCTCAAGGCCGTGCCCTTCCAGCACGAACGAGAGGACGCTTGCCTTTGCCGCCGAGGTTCCGACAAGGCGCAGGCCCGGAACGCCGGCCATTTCTTTCATGGCGTAGCGGAGGAGTTCATGTTCCCAGGCCGCGATGTTTTCGATGCCGATGGCCGACACATAGTCCAAAGCCGCGCCAAGCCCTACGGCATCGGCGATGTTGCCGGTCCCGGCCTCGAATTTGGCGGGGGCTTTCTGGTACACGGTCCGCTCAAAGGTAACATCGGCGATCATGTTGCCGCCCCCCTGATAGGGCCGGGCCGCTTCCAGTACGTCGCTTTTCCCGTAAAGCACGCCGATGCCCGTGGGGCCAAAGATCTTGTGCCCGGAAAAGACAAAGAAATCCGCGTCCAGAACGCCGACATTTACCGGCAGGTGGGAGACCGACTGGGCGCCGTCGATGAGGACCCGGACCCCCCGGCTGTGGGCTATCTGTACCATTTCCGCCGCCGGGGTGATTGTTCCCAGGGCGTTGGACACCTGGGTTATCGCCGCGAACCGGGTGCGGCTGTTGAAAAGCCGGGCGTATTCGGAAAGGACGATCTGCCCGGTTTGGTCGATGGGCGCGACCCGCAGTACCGCCCCGGTTTCCCCGGCTATGAGCTGCCAGGGGACGATGTTGGCGTGGTGTTCCAGCATGGTAAGGATGATCTCGTCCCCGGGTTTCAGGTACTGCCTGACATAGGCCTGCGCGGCAAGGTTTATGCCCTCGGTGGTGCCCCGGACAAAGACGATGTTTTCCGGCTGAGGCGCGCCGATAAACCGGGCGGCTTTTTTCCGGGCATCTTCGTAGGCGTCGGTGGACCGGGCGGCAAGCTCGTGGGCGCCCCGGTGGACGTTGGAATTTTCATGTTCGTAGTAGTAACCAAGCCGGTCGATCACCTGGCGGGGGCGCTGGGTAGTGGCGGCGTTATCCAGCCACACCAGATCCCGGCCGTTCACCTGTTCCCGCAGAATGGGAAAATCCGCCCGGAGCGACTCAAGGCTTCTTGCGCCTACGTATAGGTGTGCGGGTGTACGGGAAAAGCCGGTTTCGGCCGCAGGTTCCATCCGGAAACGCGGTTCCGTAAGGAAACGGGGACTTGCCGCGCGTCCGGTGTCGGCGGTGTCCTGGGACAGTACCACCGGCGCGTAGGCGGGCAGGTCCGGAGAAGGCCGGGCCGCCGGCTCCGCAAGCCCTTCCCAATCCACCGGGACCGGTGTCCGGGCCAGGGCGGCCGCGTTTTCCGCCGTTCCTGTCAGGGCCGGGGCCGCAGACATCGTCCCGAGGGAACCGCCGCCGCCGGCCCCGGCGAATTCCGGGAACCAGGCTGCGGCATAGGCGGCCAGTTCCACCGGATCGGGCAGCCCCCAGGATTTCAGGCTAAATTCCTCAGGTGTAGTCATAGTAATCACCGATCTCTACATCTTCCAGTACCGCGACGGCGTCATCCGCGAGGATCGCGGCGGAGCAGTACAGGGAAAGGAGATAGGAGGCGACGCCGTTGTCATCAACGCCCCTGAACCGGACCGAAAGCCCCCGCGACTGTTCGCCGGGCACGCCGGTCTGAAAGAGGCCGATAACGCCGCGCTTTGCCTCGCCGGTGCGGACCAGGAGAATATTTGTTTTTCCGGTTTTTGCCCTGGGGTTTTTCAGACCGTCCACGAACAGCTTGTCCGTTGGGATAATGGGTATGCCGCGCCAGGCGATAAAGGTTCCCCCGGCGATATTCACCGTAACCGGCGGAACGCCCCGGCGGGTACATTCGCGCTCAAAGGCGGCTACGGCTTTGGGGTGGGCGAGAAAGAAGGAGGGATCCTTCCAGACCTTGGTGATAAGCTCGTCAAGATCGTCCGGCATGGGCCGCCCCGCCCGTGTCTGTATACGCTGGGATTCGGCGGCGTTCTTCAACAGCCCGTAATCGTCGCTGTTGATAATCTGGCTTTCCTGCCGTTCCTTGAGGCTTTCGATGGCAAGGGCAAGCTGTTCCTTCGCCTGATCAAACGGGGAACTGTACACATCGGCAACCTTCGTATCCACGTTGATAATGGTGGATATGGCGTTGAGTTCATACTCCCGGGGTTTGGCGGCGTATTCCACATAGCCCTGGGGAATCTCAACCTTTTTCGGGTCCTGGCTGCACAGGGCGTCCAGAGGGGTGTCTCCCTCCGCAACCTTGTTCACCCGGTAAATACCCGCCTCAAGCCCCTTGAATTCCAAAACCCGGGTCAGCCACCTCGGAGTCAGGGAACCGAATTGCGGCGGCGTCTTGGTTACGTTTGCCAACTGGTAGGCTGCCGCCCTTCCTAAAGCGTTCAAATTTTCTGCCATGATTCTACTCTCCTGAAAAAATTGATGTTAAAGAACGAATTTGTTTCATTCTCCCAAAATACTCCCAATCGTATTTTCCCAATATTTCCCCGTGTGGGGGGTAGCCGGAGACCCCGCAGCGCCGCCCATGAACCGGATGGCGCGAGGAGGCTCCGGCGCAGGGGGGCCGGACAGGGTTTGCGAAAATACGCGATTGCCCGTCCGGTAACAGGCCCCCCTCTGAACAGGTATTCTCCTTTTCTAATACTGAGGCAGCGCCGTGTCTACCTCCCGCGCCCAGGCGTTAATGCCGTCCTTTAGATTGAGAAGCCTGCCCGTATAGCCCGCCTCCCTTAGCGCGCGGATGGCGAAGACGCTCCGCTGCCCTATCTTGCAGATGAATACCGCGTCAATCGCCGGATCGAACTCGTCCTTCCTGCGTACCATCTGCCCCAGGGGAATGGCCCTGGATTGGGGGAACCGGGCGATGGCCCGCTCGTGGGGTTCCCGGATGTCGATGATCTGGATGGGTTCCCGCTTGTCCAGCCTTTCCTTGAGTTCCCGGGCGGTGATAACGTCCACCGGTTCCTCATCCGCGGACTTCTTCAACCCGCAGAACTGCTCGTAGTCGACAAGCTCGCGGATGGAAGGCTCCCTGCCGCAGATGGGACAGCGGGGGTCCTTTTCCAGTCTGAGTTCCCGGAATTTCAGTTTCCACGCATCGAAGAGGAGGAGCCTCCCCACAAGGCTGTCCGGGGCGGAACCGCCGCCCCCTCCGCCCACGATAAGTTTTATCACCTCGTTGGCTTGCAGGGTACCCACGATGCCCGGCAGCACGCCCATCACGCCCCCCTCGGCGCAGGAGGGTACAAGGCCGGGCGGCGGCGGTTCAGGGTAGAGGCAGCGGTAACAGGGCCCCTCTTTGGCGTAAAACACCGATGCCTGTCCCTCGAACTGGAAGACGGAGCCGTAGACATTGGGGATTCCCAAAAGTACGCAGGCGTCGTTTACCAGGTAGCGGGTCGGGTAATTGTCGGTGCCGTCCGCCACAACATCGTAATCTTTAAGAATATCCAGGGCGTTGGCGCTTGAAAGGGCCGTGTTGTAGGTAATGACGTTGATGTGGGGGTTGATGCTTTTGATCCGGTCCCTGGCGGACGCCACCTTCGGCCGGCCCACATCCCTGGTACCGTGGATCACCTGGCGCTGCAAATTGCTTTCCTCCACGAAATCGAAGTCCGCAATTCCCAATGTCCCCACACCGGCGGCGGCGAGGTAGAGCGCGAGAGGCGCGCCAAGACCCCCGGTTCCGACAATAAGCACCCGCGCGGCCTTGAGCCGCCGCTGTCCGTCTATGCCAAGTTCCGGTAAGAGCAGATGCCGGCTGTAGCGGGCTATCTCCCCGTTACTCAGTTCCGGAAGTTCCCGGCCGGCAATGATACTGTCCCGCACTTTTATTTCCCGCCTCCGCCCGCGATAGCCGGTACCAGCATGATCGTGTCACCGTCCGCGACTTTCGTATCAAGACCGTCAAGATTCTTGATGTTGGTTTCCCCCAGAAAGATGTTGATAAATGAACGTAATTCAGCCGTTCCCGCGTCCCCGGTCTGGTAGAGATGCTGTTTAATATCCGGGTAGGTTTCCGCGAAAGCACGGATCACCTCCCCTACCGTCGCGCCTTCGGCTTCCGCCTCGGATTTCCGGTCCGTAAAGGCCCGCAGAGCCGTTGGGATAAGTACAGTTACCGTCATGGTTCCTCCTTGAATTATGGAATTCCGCTTACGCGCCGGCAATATCTCCGGCAATAATTTCCCGGGAAAAAGCGGACCGGTCCGCGGCCAGTTCCCAGCCGGTAAAGTCCCCGGCTTTACCCCGTTCCACCGCCACAATGATGTAGGAGTAGAAGGGCAGGGCGTATTCCCGGTCATAGTCTGAAGGCCGCGCCGGATGGTCCGGGTGTGAATGGTAAAAGCCCAGAATATCCCGCCCCTGTTTCCGCGCTTCCTTTTCCGCCCGCATAAGATCCTCCGGCTCAATCCGGAAGCGGTGATACCGTTCCTCCGCCTCCCGCGCGTTCACGATGGGCATGACGGCCTCCGCAATTTTGCGCCCGTCATCGGTAAGCCGGCCCAGAAGTATGCCGCAGCATTCGTCGGGATAGGCCGCCTCCCCTTCCGCCCGGATAGCCGCCTCCAGTTCCGCGGGCAGGTCGATCATGGCCCGTCCCAGAAAGAATCGGAAAGGTAGCGGGAGCCGCTGTCGCAGAGCAAAGTAACGACGACGCTGCCCCGGGGGAGGTTCCGGGCAAGCCGGAGGGCGGCCAGCACATTTGCCCCGGAACTTATTCCCGCAAAGACGCCTTCTTCCCCGGCAAGGCGGCGGGTCATGGTGTATGCCCCTTCTGTATCCACCTCCATAAATTCATCGGGCCAGGTTTCATCGTAAAATCCCGGCTTGATGGTACTCTCCATGTGTTTGGTTCCTTCGATGCCGTGAAAGGGCGAATCCGGCTGCACCGCGATAACCCTGATGTCCGGGTTGTAGTCCTTAAGCCTGCGGGAAATTCCCATAAACGAGCCGGAGGTTCCCATTCCGCAGATAAAGTGGGTAAGACGGCCGCCGCTTTGTTCCCATATCTCGGGACCCGTGGTTTCATAATGGGAAAGCCAGTTGGCGTCATTGTGGTACTGGTTGGAGTAAAAATACCGTTCCGGTTCCGCCGCCGCTGCGGCCCGGGCGGCAAGGAAGGCGCCATCGGAGCTTTCCAGGGGGCTGGTCTCCACAATCACCGCGCCGTAGCTTTTCATAATACGCTTGCGTTCGGCGCTTGCGTTGGCGGGCAGGTACAGGATCACCGGAAATCCCAGGGCGGCGCCGATCATGGCGTAGGCAATGCCTGTATTGCCGCTGGTAGCGTCGATGATGGTCTTGCCCGGGCCAAGGGCGCCGGATTCGATGCCCTTGAGGATCATCGCCCTGGCCGCCCGGTCCTTGACGGACCCCGAAGGGTTGCAGAATTCGGCCTTGGCGTAAATCGAAACGCCTCCGGTTTCCCGCGAGATTTTCTTTAATTCAAGGAGAGGCGTATTCCCCACCAGATCCAGGATATTCATGCCGTTACTTCCCGCTCTGTACTGATTGTACCATACGTTTCATAGTTAATCCATAT
>JAITLF010000325.1 GCA_031278025.1 Treponema sp. | reverse complement strand
AGGAGAAGGTTCCTTCTTCACCGGTCCGGATGATGGTATGCAGCATCTGTTCCGCATAAAAATACCGCGCCTTGGGGTTTATGCGGACCGGCAGCCGTTTTTCCCAATCCCCGCTTAACGCGGAACCATATAAATATTTTTCCTTTTCCTCTTTTTTTAAGGCGTCTTCCAGTTTAATATAAATAACAGGATTTAAAAAGGCGAGAAATTCTTTCTCTTCGAGAAATAAATTTTTGCGGGAAATTTCTTCATCTGCCTGTAGAATATAATAAAACCCCGTGTTGTTTACAATAGCGCATTGCCACAATTCCTCTCTGGCCCGGCGTAACGCTTCCCCGAACTCCTTAAGGCGCTGTTCCATCCAGCCGTAGTATTGTTTTCGTTCCTTAAAACCCCGGGATTTTTTCTCAATTCTTGCAATAAAATCATTCATGGTATCGTGATCCACAATGGCTTTTATCTCGGGCATGGAAAACTCCACGGAGCGGTATTTTTTATACTCAAGCAGATAAAAAATGTCCCAGTCGCGGTACCACCGGTAATTGTTGTATTTGTCCTTTTCAGGACTTACAAATTGTTTGCTTTCATAATAACGGAGGGTATCAACAGGGATATTCAACATTCTTGAGACTTCGCCGATTTTATATTTCACCGGAACCCTCTCAAATTAAAATTACCAACCAAGAAGGGGACGCCCCATAAAAGAGCCGGATTTCAGGAACGGACTGTCCGGAAAGCGCGGATAAAATCCGGCGTTGCTTTCAGGACAGCCAGTCCAAAAGGCCGCTACACGGCCAAGCCCGCGTCAAACCCTTCCCGGCTTGCGGCTAACGCATCGCTTGTCTTGACCGCGCCGCCGATGGCTATGATATTTTCGCACAGTCCCCGCAAAGAATCAACCAGTTTGTTGTCCGGGACATATCCGAATGCCAGCACAACGGTATCGGCTTTCAATGCGGATTTACCATCGGGGCTTTCAACAAGCACCTCCGTGTCGGTTATTTCCACCACCTTTGAGTTTACATGGACCTTGACCTCGAATTCATCCAGTACGGATTTCAACTGAAGTTTGATTGAGCCGAAGTTCTGCTCTTTTAATATTTCAGGAAGCATTTCAACGATGGCAACGTTTTTCTGCTGCATTGCCAGGTGAACCGCGGTTTCCGCGCCTACCTCCCCGCCGCCGGCAACGACAATATTGTCGCCGACCGTTACTTTCCCCAAAAGCGCGTCCTCCGCATATACGACGTGCGGTTTATCAATGCCTTTGACAGGCGGAACAATCGGCTTCCCTCCCGTGGCGACAATAACGGTGTCGGGCTTTTCTTTTTGGACTGTTTCTTTGGTAAGCTCCGTGGAACAGCGTATGTCTACCCCCAATTTTTTTAATTCCCGGATCAGCCAGGCGGTATAGGTCGTCAGTTCACCTTTACCCGGAGGGTAGGCCGCGGAACGGAATTGGCCGCCCAACTGGTCTTTCTTTTCAAACAAAACCACGTTATGGCCCCGGATCGCGGCAATGCGGGCGGCTTCCATGCCTCCGGGCCCTCCTCCGGCGACAAACACCTTTTTCGGCTTTGAGACTTTTGAATAATCGATCTCAAATTCCCTGCCGACAGAGGGGTTTACCAGGCAGGTCAGGTTGCGCCTTGTGCCGATATAACCGACGCATCCCTGCAAACAGCCGATACAGTACCGTATTGACGTTAAGTCCCCCTCTTTGGCTTTCTTCGGCAGATGCGGGTCCGCCAGGGAACCCCGGCCCATAGCGACAAAATCGGCCTTTCCCATTTCCAGGATGCTGTCGGCCATCCGTGGCTCGTTGATTCTGTTTACGGTTATCACCGGGATACGAACCAGTTTTTTGATTTCCTCGGCACAGGGCGCCAACACGGCATGACGGGTATACATGGTTGGTACACCGCCGCCATCCAGCACATGATCGCCATAAAATCCCTGGGAAAAGTGCAGGGCATCAACACCCAGTTCCTCAAGAACTATTGACAGTACCCGGACTTCCGCTATATCTATGCCGCCGACAAATCCATCCGTAGCGTTGAGCCGTACGGTTACCGGAAAATCCTTCCCAACCTTGCCGCGGACGTTTTCATACACCTCCCGCAGAAAACGGAATCTGTTCTCAAAACAGCCGCCGTATTCGTCGGTCCTTTTGTTTGAATAGGGGGAAAGAAATTGTGAAAGTAAATATCCGTGGGCCCCGTGGATTTCAACCCCGTCAAACCCGGCCTTTTTTACCCGCAGCGCGGCGTCTCCGAAATTCGTGACAAGGGCCTCGATTTCAGGAACCGTGAGTTCCCGGGGTATTTGCCGGAACCAGGGGCAAGTAATGGCGGAAGGGGCTATAGTCTCCGCGCCTCCGTTGACCGCGCTGTTGCTTGATCTCCCCGAATGGTATATTTGGGCAAATATTTTGGTTTCGTATTTGTGAATGGTATCTACGAGTTTTTTGAAGGCCGGAATTTTCTCATCATTCCATATCCCCGCCATTCGTACATAATTCTTGGCGTTTTTAGTAACCCCAAAGGCATCCGTAATAATGAGGCCCCAGCCGCCTTTGGCCTTTTCTTCAAAATATGCGATATAACGGTCAGTCGGATCGCCATCTTCCGTGCAATAATTAGTCACCATGGGGGCAACTACCAGACGGTTGGGTATTTCACACCCGTTGATCTTTTTCGGCTCGAATAAATGCTTGAACAT
>JAITLF010000049.1 GCA_031278025.1 Treponema sp. | reverse complement strand
CCTGCCAAGGCCGGACAGGAACCTGCCCGCAACAGTACCCTCAAGGATTGCGTTGAGTTCAATAGCTAGTGGATTCATATACAAGGATGATTCCCCAAAAACGGGGAAGAGTCAATCGGTAGGCGGTAATTTTTCATTTAGAGAGATTTTTCCGGGTAATTTGGGCGCATCCCCGCCTGCGGCGGGGACCGGGCTTTTCGGGGCTCCGCGTGTCCGCCCATAGCGGCCCGCTCCGGCCCCGCCTGCGGCGTGGCTAAACCCCTCCAATCCCTTGCGCAATAGTTTTTTCGGCAATTATAGGCCAGTAAATATAAAATTGCTTGTAACTATATCAGGCATAGCGTAATTTCAGAACTTTTTCTTGTTCTCCAATGCTTTAACAAAGGGGGCAGGGAAGCCGCTCCCGCCTGGTCGCGGCATTAAGGCCCTTTCGCTCTCAATCGGCTCATTGGGGGCTAAAGCCCCTCCGGGCTAAAAGCCCCTTCATTCCGTCGATTGCGGCAACGAACTTGCCGGCGCTTTCCCCCGCAGGGCGGCTGAATAGTTACAAAAAGCAATATAAACCTTCATAACAAACTCCTAAACTATTCAGCTATGGGGCGAAAGGCTCAGGGGCAATTCCAGACCTATGCTCCGCAAAAAGACCCCGTCCCGAAGCAGTTCCCCGGCCCTGCCCCGGGCGGCGATGCTTCCCCCGTGGAGGAAAAGCGCCTCCCCGCCGAGGTCCAGCATCATGTCCAGATCGTGGCCGGCGATGACGGCGGCGCAGCCCAGGCCCCGGAGCAGGGCGATGATGTTTTTGCGGGCCCGGGGATCAAGGGCGGCGGTAGGTTCGTCCAGAAGCAAAATCTCCGGTTTCAGGATCAGGGCCGAGGCGATGGCGGCCCGCTGTTTTTCCCCGCCGGAGAGTTTATACGGGGGACGGTCCGCAAGGTGTTCCGCCCCCACCGCCCTGAGCGCTTCCAGGGCCAGCTCCCGCCCTTCCTCCGCTCTTACCCCCCGGTGCATCACGGCAAAGGCCGTGTCTTCCCAAACCGTGGGCATAAAGAGCTGGTTGTCCGGGTCCTGAAACACTATCCCCGTTTTCCGCCGCGCCCCGCCGTTTTTCGGGGAAACCCGCTCCCCGTTTATCAGAATTTCCCCGGACGCGGGTTTCATGCAGCCCGCGACAAGTTCCAGAAGGGTAGACTTTCCCGAACCGTTGGCCCCGGCGACGCAGAGCCGGCCGCCGCTTTCCAGGGAAAAATCGATGTCCCGGAGTACCGGCGCGTCCCCGTAGCTGTATGAAAGCCCGGCCACCCTTAAAAGTTCCACGTCTTCCCCGGTAAAAAGCCGTTGAAAAAGATGTCCAGTACCGGAAGACCGGCCGAGAGGAGGAGGGCGCCGCCGAAAAAGAAGAGGTCGCCGGGTTTCAGGGCAAAGGCCCTGGTCAGCGGGAGAGCGCCGTCGAAGTCCCGGCATTGCAGGGCCCTGCCTATTTTTTGGGAACGGAAGATGGCGCTTATCAGGGCGGTTCCGAAGACCGCGGCGTAGGATCGCCACCGGCCCAGCGTGCCCTGCCGGGGCTGCCTGAGGCGCAGGGAAAGAACGCCAACAAAGACCCGCTGGTACATGACGAAGATATACCGGTAGCTCAGGAGGAACAGCGCGGCAAGTTTTACCGGAAAGCGGAGTTTCATCAGGGCGTTGGTAAGGCCCCCTATTCCCAGGGGGATGATCAGGGCCATGTAAACAAGGGCCGACACGTTGATCCGCAGGGTGTATACCAGCGCCTGCTTCAAAGCCGGTTCCAGGCCCCAGCCGCCCGTCCCGCCGGGGAAAAGGCCGCTTCCGACCGCGGTTCCCGGGGCGGCGAAGATACGCGCTCCCAGGGCGTTCAGGGGCAGGGTCAGCCAGAGAAAGAGGACAAAGATGTTTACCGGGACAAGCCGGGCCAGCACCCGCGGCGTATCCCGCCGCAGGGTCAAAGCCGCAGCCAGGACAAGGCCGGCCAGGATCAGCGGGTTGGAGACGCTGACGGCCGAAACGATAAGGCATACCCCCGCCGCTATACGGCAGCGGGGATCAACCGCCTTAAACACATCGTTTTTAAATTCCAGCCTGTCCAAATACATGATCCGGCAGAGCCCTCGTGAGGAAAAGTACCATCAATACCGTAATAACGCCCTCTACCACGGCCAGGGGCAGGTTTGCCGCGAAGATAAGGCCCGCGGTAAGGGCCAGGTTTCCGCTGCTGAAAAACAGAGCCGCCGTTACCAGCGCCGCGCCGGTTATCACCGCGGTAAAACCCGCGGCAAACGCGGCGGGCAGACGGAACCGCCGGGACAGCGCCTTAAAAACGCCGTATCCCGCCAGGGCGGCGCTTCCCATCACGGCGGTGTTTACCCCCAGAGAGAGGAGTCCCCCAAACTGGAGAAGCAGCCCCTGGAGGAACAGGGCCGTAAACAGGGCGGGGATCACACTCCACCCCAGCAGGGCCCCGGCCAAACCCAGCAGGGTAAGGTGTATGCTGGACGGCCCCAGGGGTACGTGAACCAGGGATACGAGGAACAACACCCCGGAGATCAGGGCCGTTTTGGGAAGCTCCTCCGCCCGGGTTTTCCGTAAACCCACGCCGAGACCCGCCGCGGTAACGGCCCAGCCGGCCGCCAGGACCGGCGCGGAAAGTACCCCCTCACTGATGTGCATAGGCGCCCCGCTTTTTCGCAAGCCCCCCAAGCACAAAACTGTAGACCGCGAAGATGTTCAGGATCAGGCTGAGTCCCAGGATGAGTCGTAGCGGCAGGGGGGTTTTGCCCCCGGCCTTGTTCAGGGTTCCGGCCGCCTCCGTTCCCGCCGCCTCCGTTCCGCCGGCTGCCGCAACCACTATTTCCCCCTTGTGCCCCATACCGTCTTCCGCCGTCAGCCGCCATTCACCCGGCTCATCGTTTACAAAACTGAAATAGCCGTTACGGTCGGCGATACTTTCCTGCGCCGGCGCGTCGGGGGATGACGGCGGGAAAACCCTGACTTTGGCGAATAGCATGGGCGTACCGTCCGTGTAGGAAAACCTGATGGTACAGACATCCTCCCGCCCCGTCACATCGGAAATCTCCACACCGTGGGCAAAGGCGGCGGCGGGAAGAATCAAACCCAAAACCGTTACGGCAAACAGGTATTTCATACTATTCACCCAATTGCCTTTGTTTACTTTACCGCGAAAACCAGGGTTGCCTTGAGGTTGTCCTCATCAACATTTGGCTGGGATGATTTCCTCATATCCCCCGCCTGGAAGATCCACAGAATAGGTTTTTTCATGTCGACATGATCAAGCCGGAAGCTAACCTCGCCCCTCGCGTCGGTCTTTCCGGTTTGCGCCCAGGCATCCATCGTGTGATAATCATAGTAATCCCAGGTTGCCTTGACTTCCCCGTTGGCCCAGGGCTGTCCCTTGTAAAGAACGCGAAGCCTTATCGTTGAACCCCGCCTTATGTCGGCGGGATTGTTGAGGGGGACAATCTCAAAATCGAGGCCGAGGGGCTGGCTGAATGTCCGGTCGTTTCTGTTCGGGTTGAGGTACAGTTTGCCCCACTTGGTAAAATAGCGGGATACCTGGACCGACTTGCCCGGATTGGCGGCCAGCGCCTGGCTTCTGTTGCCGTCGGCGTAACTGCCGTCGGTAAGAATGGAATAAAAGCCGCCGATACTCCTGAAAATCGCGATTGCCGGCGTGTCATCGGTCAGCCGGTATCTCCCTTCATACCAGACGCGGTCTTTATTTGCCTCAAGCGGGATATT
>JAITLF010000286.1 GCA_031278025.1 Treponema sp. | reverse complement strand
GTTCTCCGCCGATTAATCCCAGAGCGTAACATTTCAGCAATACCTGCGCAAAAAGGCCTTTCACCGCCTCCCCCTGGCTGCTGATGAAATGAGCGATGGTGTCGTGGTCCGGCTCGGCGTCCCCCCGGGCAAGCACTTTTACGACAATATTTTGAGCATCACCTGGGGGGAGTAGGCGGGAGCGCCCTTGTGGTCGTTATGGAAGGCGGCGTCGAAGGCGCTCAGGTCCAGTTGGTCGATAAAGTATTTATAACGAACCATAATAGGGAAGAGTATACCACACTATTAGTGTTTTGTATATTTTCCCGACAGCCTCAACATGACCGTTTGGTCATGCTATTTCTGTACAGTTCCTAAGGACCCACAGAAATGAAAAGACTATCCGGCCCTGTTGTTTCCGCCGGCCAGGAACGGATGAACCGGTATCAGCCGCCCGCCAGAGAGGAACGTCCTTTCCGTAACGCCGCGCCGGGAATTTTTTTGTTGATTTCGAGAATATACTTTTCCAGGTTCCGTTCTTTCTCACGGTCCGAATCAAAAAGCTCCCCACTCCAGACGGCCTTTTCGGTTTCCAAATTCGCAAGGCCCCCGCCGATTAGGCGGACTCCCCTGCCGCGCCGGTATTTCCGGCGAAACAGATCCGAAAGCTTTTCAAACAATTCATTGATGGTGCTGACAGGCCGGGGAAGGGATTCCCGTGCGCTGACCGTGGAAAAATCGGCATACCTGATTTTGATAAAAACCGTTCTGCTCTGCCATTGGCAGTCAAGGAGCCGGAACATGAGGGTCTGGCATATATCAAATAGTTCGGTTTCGATGCTGAACTCATCATATATGTCATAGGGGAAGGTCCGCTCGGCGCTTATGGAATGGGAGCCCCGTTCTTCGTTAAAGGACGCCGCGCCCTCGCCCCGGACGGCGCGGTATAAAAAAAGGCCGAAAGCCTTTCCGAAGATCGAGGTGAGGGATTCAAGGGATTGGCGGTAAATATCATCATTGGTTTTAAGGCCGTATTTTTTGAATTGTTCCTGGGCTTTTTTCCCCGCCCCCCATATTTTCGATACCGGCAGGGCGCGCATAAACAATTCTTCGTCCCCCGGAGGAACGATGGAGGTTCCCCTCGGCTTGGACATGCCGGAGGCGATTTTGGCAATATATTTATTGGAGGCGATTCCCAGCGAAACGGTAAGGCCGGTCCCGGCATAGATCGCTTCCTGGAGTTTTTTTGCCGCTTCTGCAGGAGGGCCGAACAGCCGCTCCGTTCCGGTAATATCCAGGAAGGCTTCGTCAATCGAAATCTGGTTGACATCCGGGGAAAACCGCGAAAAGACCGCCATAATCTCCGCAGATTTTTCCCGGTACCGCCCCATGCGGCCCCGGAGATATATGCCCGCGGGACACAACTCATACGCCCGCGCTATGGGCATGGCGGAATGGACGCCGTACCGCCGGGCCTCGTAGGACGCGGTAGACACCACGCTACGCCGGTCGCCGGGAAGGCCGCCGACAATGACCGGCTTCCCCCGATATTCGGGATGGTCAAGCTGTTCAACCGATGCGTAAAACGCATCAAGGTCCGCATGGATATAACAGGACGCCATCAGCCCCACAGACTCCTATTTACGGGAAACTTCCCCGTAACGCTCACGATACGCGGTCAATACTACCGCCAATCACCGGCGCAATCAACAGCGGGAGGCAGTCCGGGAAGTTTCAGAGCGCGGCCTGCGGCTTGTAAAGCGCGGAGTACGAGCCGCAAAGCGCGGTGTACGAGTAGAGGAGTACGAGCCGCAAAGCGCGGTGTACGGGTCGTAAAGAGAGGAGTACGAGACGACAACCTGGGTTTGTGCGCCGCAAAAGTAGTTTTGTGCGGCGCAAAAATGTTTTTGCGATCAAAAAACCCAGGTTTACGGGACATAAAGAGAGGTGTACGAGGTGTACACCTGAGTTTGGCAGCGCCGGAGACAGCAACCGCCGGAAGCGGGCCGGGGCGCGTGGTTCCCCCGCGGTATTTGAAATCCCTCCATAACGGCGGTGATTGCCGGGAGCAAACAACCACCACCAAAGACATGCAGACTGCCCTTACGGATTAACCACGTTCACCGCTTTCCCGTCAATAAAAGCCCGCAGGTTATTCACCGCTATGTCCATCAGCCGCTGCCGGCTTTCCTTAGGCGCCCAGGAAATATGCGGGGTAATAACGCAGTTCTTCGCCCTAAGCAGGGGGTTATCGCCCTTTATCGGCTCGGTGGAAACAACATCCAGGCCGGCGGCATAGACTTTCCCACTGTTGAGCGCGTCGGCCAAATCCTGCTCCACCACCAGCGGCCCACGGGAATTGTTCAATATGATAACCCCGTCTTTCATTTTGGCTATGGTGTTTTTGTTGATAATGCCCTGGGTTGACGGAAAGAGCGGACAGTGCAGGGCAATTACATCCGAGCGGGCCAGGAGCTCCTCAAGCGAAACATAATCGGCGATTGCTTTGCCCGAATCGGCAGGCTGCTCGTCATGGGCAATGACGTTCATGTTCATGGCTTTCGCTATCCTGCCGGTAGTCTGCCCGATTCTGCCGAAACCGATGATGCCGAGCGTTTTTCCCGCAAGCTCGATAAGCGGGTAATCCCAAAAACACCAGTCAGAATTTTGCTCCCACCGGCCCTTTTTTACCGCATGGTCATGGTGTCCGATGTGGTGGCAGACCTCCAAAAGCAACGCGATGGCAAACTGGCCCACCGCATCGGTTCCGTAGGTGGGAATATTCGTTACCACTATCCCCCGTGCTTTGGCGGCCTCGTAATCGACGACATTATACCCCGTGGCCAGGACGCCGATGTATTTGATATTTTTGCAGGCGGCCAGGGTCTCTTTTGTTACCGGCGCTTTGTTCAGGATAACCGCTTCCGCGTTACCGATGCGCTCGGCTATTTTTTCCGGCGGAGTCCGGTCATAAACGGCAAGCTCCCCCAGTTTTTTCAGTTCATCCCAGCTCAAGTCGCCGGGATTTTCAGTGTAACCATCCAGGATAACGATTTTCATTTTAATCTCCCGCAGAATTTGGCCAGCCGGTCAACGGCGATTTTCAGGTTGTCCAGCGAGTTCGCGTAGGAAAGCCGGATAAAGCCTTCGCCGAAATCGCCGAACGCGGTGCCGGCCGCCGCCGCCACCCCCGCTTCTTCCAGCAGGCGGTCAGCAAATTCGGACGATGAAATACCGAAAGATGAAATATCGGGAAAGGCGTAAAAGGCGCCCTTCGGTTTAACGCAGTTAATGCCGTCGATGCCGTTCAGCGCGTCGATGAGGTAATCCCGCCGATCCCTGAAAGCGTCCACCATTTCCGTAACGGGGTCCTGGGGCCCGGTCAACGCCTCAATCGCGGCCCACTGGGTCATTGATGCGGCGCAGGATGCCGAGTTTACCATCAGCATGGTCAGGTGTTCCGCCAGTTCTTTGTTCATGATGCCGTAGCCCAGACGCCAGCCGGTCATTGCGTAGGTTTTGGAGAACCCATCCAGGATGATAGTCCAGTCCTTCATGCCCGGCAGGGTCGCTATGGACAGGGGCTGCTCCTCAAAAATGATCCGGTCGTAAATCTCATCCGCCAGAATGTAGATGCCCTTGCCCCGTACCATATCGGCGATATCGATAATATCTTCACGGGTGATCATGCCGCCGGTAGGGTTGCTGGGATTGTTGACGATGATGAGCTTTGTTTTGCCGTTGATGCTGCGCCTGAGCTGATCCTTGTCAACGGAAAAGTTGTTTTCCTGCAGCAACGGCATGGGAACCGGTTTAGCGCCGGAAAATTTGATAACCGACTCATAAATCGGGAACCCGGGGTTGGGGTAGATGACCTCGTCGCCGCCCTGGGCCAGCATCAACATAGTAAAGAACATGATGGGTTTGCCGCCGGGAACCACTACAATTTCTTCCGGACACGTTTTTATCTTTTTGTAGTCTTCGCAGTAGCGGGCGATTGTTTCACGCAACGGCAGGATGCCGGGGGTGGGGGTGTATCCTGTTTTGCCCTCATTCATTGCCCGGTAGGCGGCCTCAATGATTTTTTGAGGGGTTTTGAAATCCGGCTGTCCGATTTCAAGGTGAATGATGCTCCTGCCCTGGGCTTCCAGGGCGTTGGCCCGCGCCAGAATCTGAAACGCCGATTCGGTGTGCAAGAGACCCATACGGTCAGCGACTTTGTTTGTCATGGTATTACTCCTTGTGTTATATGTTAACAGGCTTTTAGGAACTGTGCAGAAATATTATGACCAGTTAGTCATGTATTTCTGTACAGTTCCTTAGTCAAAAAGCGGGGTGCTGAAATAGCGTTCCGCAGTGTCAGGCAGCAGGGTGATAATCCGTTTCCCCCTGCCCAGCTTTTTCGCCATCCGCAGGGCGGTGCATACGTTGGCCCCGCTTGAAATGCCGCACATCAGCCCTTCCTTGCGGGCAAGCTCTTTCGCCGTTTGCAGGGCGTCCCGGTCGGCCACCACGGCGACATGGTTGTAGATATTCCTGTTCAGGTTCAGGGGGATAAGTCCGTCACCGATACCCATCTGGATATGGCTGCCGATTTTGCCCCCTGAGAGGATCGCGGCGTTTTCCGGCTCGTTAGCCCAGATTTCAATGTCCGGGTACTTGGAGCGTAAGGCCTCGCCGATACCGCTGATGGTGCCACCGGTACCGATGCCGGAACAAAAACCGTGGAGCGGAAGACCCTCCGTCTGCTCAAGGATCTCGCGCCCGGTCTGCTCCCGGTGTACCGCGGGATTGGCGGGATTTTCAAACTGCTGAGGCACGAAAATTTTCGGATTTTCCCTTGCCATCCTCAGGGCCGTTTGCAGGCAATCGTCAATCACCTTGCCGATGTCCCCGTCGTCGTGCCGGAGAATCACTTCCACGCCGTACTGTTCAACGAGTTTGCGGCGTTCCCTGCTTACCGAATCGGGCATAATAATAATGGCATTGTAACCCCGCACCGCCGCCACCAGCGCCAGCCCAATGCCCTGGTTGCCGCTGGTGGGCTCGCAGATAACGGAATCGGACTCTAAGATTCCGCGATTTTCCGCGTCAAGAATCATGTTGTGGGCGGTTCTGGTTTTAACGGATCCACCTACATTCAAACCTTCGAATTTCACCAGAATTTCCGCTTCCTCCGGGCCGGTCATGCGGTTCAGCCGAATGATGGGCGTGTTACCCACCGCCTCAAGAATGTTGTTACAAATCACCAGGATACCTCCTAAATTACCGAAATATGCATTTACGATGTTAGTTTGCCCAGAAAAACCGAGGGCCGGCCCTCAAAGAGGCCCCGGATGGAATATATGTCATTGAAAAGTATCTTCCGGGCTTCGGCGGAGTCTTTCTCTTCAATGGCTCGAAGCAGCGCCATATGTTTTTCGGGTTCAAATCCAAGGTAGTCCCCGGAATTCCCGCTCCAGAAAAGCTGGGCTATGGCCCGCCAAAGCCGGTGGAGCACCGATTCCAGAGTGCCGGTAAGCAGGCTGTTTCCCGCTTCCGCGTTCAGATCCACATGGAAGCGGATATTGCTGTTCCACCAGACATCCAGCGAAGCCGCGCCGTGGCGCATGAGGGTGGTGATTTTTTCCGCGTCTGTGTACAGCCTTTGCAGATTCTCCTGCGGAATAGAGCCGATGATCGCATCCAGGACGGACAGTTCAAGGATAAGCCTGAGTTCCGTGGCTTCGGAAATATCCTTTCCAGTAAACTGCACAAGCCGATAACCTGCGCGGGGGATGCTCTTTACGATGTTTTCCTTGGAAAGCTCTATCAGGGCTTCCCGTACCGGGGATTTGCTGACGCCGAATTTTTCCGAAAGCTCCTTTTCCTTCAGTATGCAGTCCATCGGATATTTCTTGGTGACGATTTCTTCCAGAATACGGTTGTATATCTGCTGTTTAAGAGTATCCTGACCCATATTCCTTCCTTAAAAAAATTAACCGTTTTAAAACAGCTTTTTATGCCCAAAATACTCAAGACATCGTTATTTCTGATATGATGATACAGATAACTTATAATAATATCAAAGATATGATTTGTAAAGGTTTTTTCGCGGATTTTGAAATTTTGCACGGGTTAGGGCCTAAAGGGTGATAATTTTTGGGAACCTTCCATGTGCAGCTTCTATGTTAGGGCTTGTCCTTAAATAACAAGTGATTTGCAGAAGGCGATGAAGGCGCACGCGAGCATAAGCAGGTCAAGATACGAACTTTCCAATTTCTCAAAGCAAACCAGTATTTTGCGAAAACAGTTCATCTGCGGGTGTGTGGCTTCCACTATCCACTGGCGTGCCTTAACCGCATGGCTGTGCTGCGCTTTTCTCTTTTTTTCTACCCGCAGCCCTTGATATGAGGGATAAACCCACCTGAAACAACAATCTCTAAGACCGGTTCCCCGCTATAGCCCTTGTCACGGCATAAATGCTGAAAAGTTTCAAACATATCAGGCCGTTCAATCTGAAAAGAATCCAGCATCACTTCACGCTGAGATACATCGTGACGGTTAGCTCCGATTACCACCAGTGCCAGCGGTACCTCGCCCCATCCATCAGAAGATACCGTTTGCTTCCGTTTTTTCCCTCGGTCAGTGGGTTTTTTCCCCACCGCTTCCTGCGCCAAGGACGCTTTACTCATACAACCGTCCGCACTTAGCCATGTCCAGTCGATGCCTTTCGCTTCATCATAGGAAGGTGATCCACAAAGTATGATACGTAATTCATTGTATTATAAGGAATTACGTGAAACGGGGCATCAATGGCCTGTCTCGAAATTTTCTGTAAAAAATAGCTAATTCCTTATAAGACAATGAATTAGTGTTTTTATGAAATTATGTAAGATGATGCTCGCAAGGCCAGAA
>JAITLF010000263.1 GCA_031278025.1 Treponema sp. | reverse complement strand
GTTCGGCTCGGAACAGAACAGGTTCGGCTCTGAGCAGAACGAGTTCGGCTCGGAACAGCCTCCGCTATTACCAAATATGGGGCGCGGGGCGGCGGCGCCCCGCTGTCTTTCAAAGAGCCTTTCCGATCTGCCCTGAGGGGGCCTATCGGAATAGGGAGCATTTGCATACGCGAATATGGCGTTTCCCCGCGGGAAAGCCGGGCGCCGAAGGCCGGCGCGGGTTTTGGAACAGCTTCGAAGTATTGTCTGGTTATGATTCCGTGTTATACTAACCACGTAGGGGAGATTTTACTTTTTATGAGGAGAAAAATATGACCAGTACCATAATTTTACGGATCGTTCCGGCGATGCTCTGCGCTACCCTGCTGCTTTCAGGATGCGTTATGAATACCGGTGGCACTGATGATGATGGCGGCGCTGACGGCGTTGACTGGACAAATTACGAGACTGAGGGCAGCTATTCCATCCGGGTGAAGAACGAGTCCAACCGCGACCTAGTGGCGTTCAAGGGCAGCTTTACGCTGGAAAACCTGATAGGCGGCGTGCGGAAAAACGAAAGCAATCACGGCCTTCCGCTCAAGGCATCCCTGTTTACGTCAAATACGGATTTCGCCCTGGTCTTCCTGACCCTGGAAGATTACAACCTGTACAAGGGCAACCTGAATTCGCGCAATCAGTATCCCTTTGCGCGGATATTCGCGGTCTACAACAAGAACGGTACTAACGAGGTTCCGTTTTTGGTGGACAGCAAGCTGGGCGGGACCAACAAGCTGATTCTGGATAACATGACCGGGTACAACATGGAAATACGGCGGAACAGTCCCCGTGGTGAAACCCTGGGGTACGCGCCCTATCAGTCCAACAACACGATTCTGAATATCGTGGACGGCGACTATAACCTTTTCATCGTGTTCAAAAAATACAACGCCCTGCGGGACGAGATAATCACCATGTATCCCACGGCGCAGAAGGACGGGCTCCCCATAATGCTCGACTATGCCTTTGAGAACGGAAAGGAGATATACATTGACGCGGGGACGTATACCAAGGACGCTGCCAATTTTTCAAGCGGTTACGCGTTTCTTGTTGTTAAAAATAGTATGGAAAGCGGCGGTATACGGGTCTTAAAGGGCGACGCGGTGCAGAAAACCGCTTCCGGCATTGCTACCATTAACACCGGGGACTCCAGGACGTTCCTTATCCCGATGGATGCTATTGAGACTGACAACGACAATACGAGCTATTCCGATACAACGGTGTTCTCCGGCTGGAAAGTTGGCCCTACTAACCGCGATAGACCCATCCCCGTATCCGGCGCGCTGAAGGGAGACGGTGGTGAGAATATTTTCAAGACCGATTACATGTATACGGTTACGGTAACCGGCGACCCCAACAATGAAGGCATAACGGTCAGCGTTCCTGTAGAGAGTGAAAGCAAAATAGAGATCTAATTCGGAAACGGCGTATTGCGGATCGGCAATGGCGTGTTTCCGATCGGGAAAATCAGGGCGCTGAACGCTGGCGCGGGTTTTGGACCAGTCGCAAAGAATAAAAAAATTGTTCGAAGGAGACAGGCTCCCGTATTGCTTATTGGTATAGAAGGAGATGATGATGCAACGATGTATTCCGGCAATTTTCGCGGCGCTGACAGCCGCGGTTGTTTTCTTTACCGGCTGTCCGATGGGTGGCGACGATACATACGAATCTGCTATTCCGGGTTCCGAAGACGGTAAAACATATATCCTTTTCAAAAACACCGGCCCTTACGCCGTTGACGTTTATTCCGACTCCGGGCGCGGCAGTAAAGTAGCCGCCATTCCGGCGGGCGGGGAATCACAACTGGAATGGACCCCCAGCCCAGACGGTTATGCGTTCTATCTGAGTTATCAGATACCTATCGGGGATGACGTAATTATTCCGTATAATCCGCCGGCGGGCAGTATGACGATCCGTATCGACAAGGGGAAAACCACCCCCTTAACCATTGGAAGCCCGGTTTCTTCCTCGGCACTTTTAACCGACCAGGTGTATCTGCTACTGTATAACGAGAGTGATACCGCAGCCTTCCGCCTTGTAAAACAGGTGGAGGGTATCACGCCCCAAAAGATATTCGGCAGCGGCGGGAGCGTCTCAACCCCCACAAGCAACCTCGTGAATCCCCATGAGCGGGCGTGGTATACCGCCATAAGTGCCGGTTCCGCCGCCAATTACGGCATAACCGTAAACGGCGTACCAATACCGTTTCCCGAAACGGAATTTCAGGCGGGCTGGTTTTATACCATGCGTTACGTGGATGGCGGCTTGACCCTTGATACGGAGTATCCGCTCAGCCTTGCGGAATTACAGGACTACCGTGCTCCGGCGGGAATCAGCGTTGAAACCCAGTACCTCAATTCCTCTCCTTTTATACTCCTTACCTGGCAGCGCTCCGTTAAGGCGGTTTCGTATACCGTGTACCGCCAAGCGGACGGGGAAGAGGCTTTCGTCAAACTCGCAACTACCGACGACTCCGGCTATTCCTTCAAGGATACCGGCGTTTCCGAGCTGCGGACCTACGCCTACAAAGTGGGCGCGGTATTTGATAGCGGCGAGGAATTGGTTTCCAAAGCGGTCTCTATTACCATCAAACAGTCCTACGCGATTACCATACAGGGCGCGGCGGGCGGTGTGATAACGTCAAAATCGAGCCGGGCAAGCGAGGGGACCCTGGTGGTATTGACGGTAACTCCCAATGCCAAATACCAGCTCAAGGTAGGAAGCCTGCAATACCACGATGGGTCGGATCACCTGATAGACGACGGCACCTTGAGCTTTACCATGCCCGCCCATGATGTAACGGTGAGCGCGGAGTTCGAGATTGTTTTCTACACCGTAACCTTCGACGCGGACGGGGGAAGCCCGGCCACGCAGACCAAGGCCGTGAACTCCGGCGATTCGGTCGGTTCCGAGAATATGCCCTCCGAGCCGGCAAAGAGCGGCTATGGCTTCGGCGGCTGGTACACCAAAAAGAACGCCGGCGGCAGCCACTTTACCGCAGACACCGCCGTAAGAGCCAGCCTGACGGTATACGCCAGATGGATACCGCAATACACCGTAACCTTTGATGCGGACGGGGGAAGCCCGGCCACGCAGACCAAGACGGTAACCAGCAACAGTTCCATTGGCGAGGCGAATATGCCGCAGGAGCCGGCGAAGAGCAAGTACAGCTTTAACGGCTGGTATACCGAGAAGAACGCCGGCGGCAGCCACTTTACCGCAGACACCACGGTAAGCGCCAGCCTGACGGTATACGCCAACTGGATACCGCAATACACCGTAACCTTTGATGCGGACGGGGGAACCCCGGCCACGCAGGCGAAGACGGTAATCAGCAGCAGTTCCATCGGCGCGGCGAATATGCCGGAGGAGCCGGCGAAGAGCGAGTACAGCTTTGACGGCTGGTACACGGCAAAGAACGGCGGCGGCAGCCGGCTTTACGCAACGAGCGCCATAACCGAAGATATAACGGTCTACGCCAAGTGGACAGTCGTCCAATACACGGTAACCTTCGACGCGGACGGGGGAACACCGGCCACGCAGACCAAGGTGGTGAACTCCGGCGATTCTATCGGTTCCGAGAATATGCCCTCCGAGCCGGCAAAGAGCGGCTACTCCTTTAACGGTTGGTACACGGCAAAGAACGGCGGCGGCGCCCAGTTCACCGGGGAGACCACGATAACCGGGAATAGAACGGTGTACGCCTATTGGACGTTTATTCCCATGCCGGACAATCTCTCGCTTGCCAGTGCGTTAACATGGCTCAATACAAACGCGGCGGATGGCGGCGAATACACCATCACCTTAAGCTCGGTGAACGAAAGTATCGCGCCAACGGCGCTTTCCTACAGCGAAAGACCCGTAAAAATAACCATCACTGGCGGCGGGTCCGAATGCACAGTCAGCCTGAGTTCAACCGGTTCGCTCTTTACTGTGGGAAGCGGTGTAACGCTGACACTGGGTAACAACGTTACCCTGCGGGGAAAGAGCAATTCGGCCTCACTGGTGAAGGTGGACGGTGGAACGCTGGAAATGAAAGGCGGCTCGAAGATACGCGACAATACCGTTTCCTCCTCCTCCTCTGCCTATGGGGGCGGGGTGTATGTAGAGACCGGTACGTTTATCATGAGCGGCGGGACTATCAGCGGCAATTCCGTTACCGCCTCCTCCTCTGCCTATGGGGGCGGGGTGTATGTAGGGACCGGTACGTTTACTATGAGCGGCGGGACTATCAGCGGCAATATCGCCTCTGCCTCCTACGCCGCCTATGGCGGCGGGGTGTATGTAGAGACCGGTACGTTTATCAAGCAATCGGGCGGTATCATTTATGGGTCAAACGCCCTTGATGAGGCATCAAAAAACACCGCAGAGAACAACGGTCAGGCGGTCTATGTTTATTCAGGAAACAAAATGCGCGACGCCACGGCGGGAGAGGGCATCACGCTGAACAGCGCGGCAAGCGGCGCGGCGGGCGGATGGGAGTAAGCGGGAGGCCCGTCGCATGGTGTGGGGGGTCTGGGGGGCTGGGGTCCTTCGGCCCCTGGCCTCCCGGCAGGGGTCCGGGGGCGTCGCCCCCGGCGGGGTTCGGGGCGGAGCCTCGCCGCGTCGCCGTCCATGTTTGGCATAATTCCAGGAAACCTCTCTTTCCCGGCAGAAAAACGCCACATCCGGCTGGAATCAGGCGGGGTGCGGGGCGGCGGCGCCCTGCTGTCTTTCAATGAGCCTTTCCGATCTGCCCTGGAGGGGGCCTATCGGAATAGGGAGCATTTGCATACGCGGATATGGCGTTTCCCTGCGGGAAAGCCGGGCGTCGAAGGCCGGCGCGGGTTTTGCAGCCGCCACAGCGAATAAAAAATTGTTCGAGGGGGACGGACTCCCCCGCAGGAAATGTGTTTATCTTTCCGTCATACCGGTATATACTCCCTTGCTATGGAAACCTGTATCCGTGTTTCCGGGGATAGTTTGCTTGTGGACCTGAAGGTACAGCCCGGCGCGTCTAAGTCGTGTCTGGCGGGCGTTAAAGACCGGCGGCTCAACGTGCGGATAGCCGCCGCGCCCGAAGGCGGCAAGGCCAACGCGGAGCTTGTCTCCTTCTTTGCCGGCCTCCTTGGACGCCCAAAACGGGACATTACCCTAAAAACCGGGGAAAAATCCCGGCGTAAAACCCTGGCCCTGCCGCTGTCCTGCCGGGAAACGCTGGAGACAGCCATCATCAATACCAGCGCGTAAATTCGCGGGGAGGAAACGAGCATGATGAAAGCGTGTATAGGCGCGTGTCTTATGGCTGCCCTAACGTCGGGCCTCTGTTTTGCCGATCCGGCAGAGGGGTTTTGGATCAGCGTGGATGACAAGACCAACAAAGCCACGGCGGGATGGGAGATCTACCAGCAGAGAGGGAAGCTCTACGGGAGGATTCTGTCCATCGCGGGGTTTCCCCAGGAAGTGCCGGCTGCGGCCTGCAAGGAAAGCTATCCGGGGTTCCCTGCCGCCGGAAAGGTGAATGAAATGCGGGTGGTCGGGACCCCCTGGATCTTCGGCCTGACTATGGACAAGGCCGGGCAGTGGAGCGGCGGAAACGTCATAGACCCCAATGACGGGAAGGTGTACAAGTGCAAGATCACCTTCCGCCCGGCGGACGGAAAGCGGTATCCCAGGGACACCCTGGAAATGCGGGGAGAAATCGGCCTGGGGATAGGCCGCAGCCAGTTCTGGCGGGAAAGCACCCGTGCGGAAGCGGGCGGGCTTAGGTGAATGCGGCGCGGGGGGCGGATTGCGGGGCGGTTCTCCGGCGCGGTTAACCTATAATGAATGAATCAATAATTGATATAGGCGTCAATTTGATGCACCCCTCCTTTGACAAGGACCGGGAAGCGGTAACGGCGGCGGCCCAGGCGGAGGGGGTTTCTCCCCTGATCATCACCGGGACCAGCGTCAACGGCAGCCGGAAGGCCCGTGAATACGCCGCCCTTCATCCCGGCAAACTCTACGCCACCGCCGGAGTACACCCCCATGACGTGAAAACCTGCGACGCTGCTACCCTGCCCGCACTGAGGGAACTTGCGGCCTATGACGAGGTAGTCGCCATAGGGGAGTGCGGCCTGGACTACAACCGGGACTTTTCCCCCCGGCCTGTCCAGCGGGAATGGTTCGAAAAACAGGCGGCCCTTGCCGTGGAACTGGGTATGCCCCTCTTCCTCCACGAGCGGGATGCCTCGGAAGATTTCACCGCCATACTCCGCGCCGTGGGAGCCGGGGGAACGCTGCGTACGCCGCATTCAGGGGCGATGCCTCGCAAATTCCGGGGCCTTACGAACATGGTGGTCCATTGCTTTACCGGAACAGAGGCCGAACTGGAACGCTACCTGGAACTTGGGGCGTATATCGGCATTACCGGCTGGATATGCGATGAACGGCGGGGGCAGGGCCTGCGTTCCCTGGTACGCAGGATACCGCCGGACCGGCTTCTGATAGAGACGGACGCGCCCTTTCTCTTGCCCAGGGATCTGGAAAAAATCGTTGCGGGCGAAAAAAGACGAAGCGGCAGGAACGAGCCCCGGTTCCTGCGGCACCTTGCCCGCGTTATCGCCCAGTGTCAGGGAAAAGACGAAGAACAGCTTGCCGAGGAAACGAGGGAAAACACCCGCCGCTTTTTCGGGATAGCCCGTGCCGCTTATCCCGCTACGGGGGTTAGTTTTTTTCGGATTTCTTCTCGAAATGGGAAAATTCCATGGTAAAGGAAGCCCGGCCCTGACTTACGGAGCGGAGGGAGGTCATGAAGCCGAACATTTTTGCCATAGGAGCGGAGGCTTTTACTTCGTCCAGTTGATTTTTTGATTCCATGCTTGCTACCTGCCCTCCCCGCTGGGTTACCAGTCCTATTACATCCCCCACGGACTCCTTGGGGCAGATGAGGTCTACCGCCATGACGGGTTCCAATAGGACGGGGGACGCTTCCCGGCAGGCCTCGTCCACCCCCATGCTGGCGCAGGCTGCAAAGGCGAATTCGGAGCCGGTGAGTTCAGCGTAGCGTATGTCCGTTACCGTAACCCCCACGTCTATACAGGGATACCCCAGAACTATGCCGGATGCAAAAGCCCCCCTCACGCCCCGCTCTATGGCGCCATAAACAGCCGCCGGGATGTCCCGGTTCTTGACGGCGCAGGTATAGCGGTTGCCGCTTCCCCGGTTTAAGGGTTCCACCCGCAGGGTCAAGGCGGCGGCGTTTTCCTTTCCCGCGATAATCCGGGAGAAAGAAGCGGCTTTCTCCACGGTCTTTGAAACGGATTCCCGGTACGTTACCTGGGGGTTCCCTATCTTGGCGCCCACCTTGTATTCCTTGAGGATACGGGTTACCAGCACATCCAGATGAAGTTCCCCCATGCCGGAGATGATAAGCTGGCCGGTCTCCTCGTTTTCTTTGGTGGTAAAGGTGGGATCTTCCCGCGCAAGAAGGGTCAGAATTTCCTTGAGCTTCTCTTGCTCCGACAGGGTTTTCGGTTCTATGGAAATAGAAATGACCGGCTCAGGGAACTGCATCTTTTCCAGGATCACCGGCCAGCCTTCACTTCCTATGGTGTCCCCGGTCTGGGCGAACTTCATCCCGATGACCACCCCTATGTCCCCGGCGCACAGCTCGTCCAAAGGCTCCGATTTATTGGAGTGCATACGCAGGATACGGTTGGCCCGCTCCCGTTTCTTCTTGCCTATGTTATAGAGGACCGCGCCGGGTTTTATACTCCCGGAGTACATCCTGATATAGCACAGGCCACCGGCCTCGCGGTCATTCTGAATCTTAAAGACCAGGCCCAGGGGAACCCCCTTAGGGGCGCAGGGAACCTGGACATCTTCTTCCTTCTTAAGGTGATGGCCCAGGGCGGGCTCGACCTCGTCCGGGGCGGGAAGGTAATCCACCACCGCGTCAATGAGGGGCTGAACCCCTATGTTGCGCCGGGAGGCCCCGGCCAGGATGGGAAGCAGGTCCCGATTCAACACCGCCGTGCGCAGTTCGCCCCGGACCAGGTCCGGCTCCGGGTCTTCCCCAGAGAGATACCGCTCAGTAACGGCATCCGACACCTGGGAAAGGGCGTCGATGAGTTTTTCCCGCCATTCGTCGGCCAGGGCTTTCCGCTCCGCCGCAATGGGGCGGTACAGAAGCGTTTCCCCCCCGGCGGCGGCATCCCAGCGTATCTCCCGCATGTCGATAAGGTCTATGACCCCCTCAAAACCGTTTTCCCGGCCTATGGGAATCTGTATGGCCGCAATACGGACGTTGAATTTAGCCGCAACGTCTTCCAGAACCTGAAAGTAGTCCGCTCCGACGCGGTCCATCTTGTTCACGTAGCCGATACAGGGAACACGGTACCGTTCCGCCTGATGCCACACCGTCTCGGTTTGGGGCTCTACCCCCCGGACGGCGTCGAAGATGGCCACCGCGCCGTCCAGAACCCGCAGGGATCGCTCCACCTCGGCGGTAAAGTCCACATGACCGGGAGTATCAATGATGTTAATCTGGTATTGCGGCCCCCCAATTGTCCGCTTCCAATAGGTAGTCGTTGCGGCGCTCTGTATGGTTATGCCCCGTTCCTGCTCCTGCTCCATCCAGTCCATGATGGATTCGCCGTCATCTACCTCGCCTATCCGGTGGCTTTTACCCGTATAATAGAGAATCCGTTCGGTAGTGGTGGTCTTTCCGGCATCAATATGGGCCATGATGCCGATGTTCCGCATATAGGTAAGCATGGGGTATTTCCTACTTCTTTCCAGAATAGAGGGTCATGACCATCTTGTCTTTATTCATCTTGATAAGACTATACCAGAGCGTCTTCTTTTTGGTAAGCGCCGGGCTTTTTCTGCCGACCTGCTTGAGCTTCTCGAAGATAGCGGTTCCGTTTTTTGCCACCTTGTAGGTTTTAAAATGTTCCTCGGAAAAAATCAGGCTCGCCTTCTCTTCAATTTCCTTATCAATGGCGGATTCAAAGGATTCCAAAAGCAGCTCGTATCTTTCGGCAATCCCACGGGCATAATCCAGGAGAAGCCGGTCAAACTGGGGGACCATCTCCATGATGCCCACTAAACGGTACAGATGGGACACCGCAAAGGCGTAGTCTTCGTCCACTAAATAGGCCTTCCTCCCTATCTTGCAGAGATGATAGAAGGAGATGTTGGCAATCGTCTGCATCCCGTGTATAGGCTCAGGCGGGACCATCAGAAACACGGGCATCACCCCCACGGCCCGGGCAAGCACATCCATAAGGTCCACATAAATCCGCTGTTCCCAAAGATTTTCCTTTATTGACGTCAAGAGCCGGCCTAGTTCCTCGCTGAAACGCTTCTTATACAGGTCTTCGGCGTTAAACACCGCCTCGCACGTAGGCAGGAGCACCCCTTTGAACTCAATGATCCCCGTATCCAGGAAATAGACGGTGTCGTTCTTAAAGAGATGGCACGGCTCCGCAGTATTCTCTTTAAGATAATTCATGTGGACCTGCTTGGTTATCATCACCCGCGATTCTTTGGGGGAAAGCTCATTGGCCCGGCTCTGGAGCCGGGCGCCGGTATTAAGCAGGAAGCCCGAAAGGGTCCCCTGCTCGGTGATGATGAGGGGGCTTGAGGTATTCCCCCCGGTGATCCCTGCGGACAGCTTAAACACCGGCAGGATGACCGCGTCCCCTGAACGCGCGGTGTTTATCCGGGGATCGTTTACCCTATTCGTCTTAGCAAAGTAGTCTATGATGGCGAGCGTCGCCGTTAACGCGTCAGAGGCGGAAGCCGCTACCACCACGATTTCATCACCCCGCTCCCGCTGGCTTACCGCCTGGCACTGGAAGCAAATCCGGCTTATCTCGTGGCTGATGGTTTTGTCCAGGGTATGAAGCATAGAGAGGTTTTTTCGGGATTCCTGGCAGAATTTCGTGTACCCGTGGATGTCCAGCATAGACACATAGAGGTTCGAGATGGACAAAGTACGCTTGAGATCCCCGGCGAAGACGAATTGCTTATCGGGGAGCACCAATTCCCGCCACAGCCGGCGGTGGGTTACCGGGGAAATGCCGGAGAAAAAGCCCCAATGGAGGCGCTTGATGAGTTCAAAAACCTTAAAAATAACCGGATGAGTTCGGGGATTCATCTGGATGGGAGCTACAACTTCCATCAAGGCGGAAAAGGTCTTTATTTCGTTGCATATCACCCGGTCATACAAAAAGGAAAACAACTCATGGTCTGAAACTGAGTCAGAATACTCGGTTATTTCTTTCACGATTCGCTTCTTCCGTAAGAAAACATACCCCTTATTATACGAAAAAATAATTTTTTTTGTAGTATCCAGGAATCGAGCGCTTCCAGGGCTGCCCCCTCCATCCTTAAGGATTGTTTTTTGGAAGTTCTGGAGTATAATAGTACCAGAGGAGCGAATGATGATTGATAGGTTGAAAATGCCGGCCCCCCCGTTGCGAAAAACGGGCAATAAGTTACCCCCCCCCCCCATTCGTTTCTAGCACCCCTACCCCCTCCCCCTTCTCTATTTCCCCGGCCATTGGCGCAGCCGCCGGCGCAGCCAACGGCACGGGTTTTCTGTCTACTAGCTCTCTTTATTTCCTTATATTCCCTTAGTCTCAGGAGGTTCTCTATGAAAACCGCGAAACGTGTTTTCCTTGTTGTTGCCGGATTCTTGTCGGTCTTGCTGGCAGGATGTTTCAACCCTATCACCGCCATTCCCCC
>JAITLF010000180.1 GCA_031278025.1 Treponema sp. | reverse complement strand
GTCCCTGTCCAAAACCCGGACGGTTACCAAACCTTTAACCCGCAATCTCTCTTTCATCATCTAACCCCCTGTAATATCGCTATGCCTCCGGCCCCGACAGCCAGACCGCCAAAGAAACAAATGATCCCCGTTATAACCGCCGTCTTTACCCGGCTTTGCCGTAAGCGGCTGTTCTCACTCTGTAGCCGTTGCGCCTCCGCCACGGCTTTCATTTCCCGATCCAACGAGGCCAGGGCTGCGGCCCGTGCCGCCTCTGCTGCCGCCTGTTCTATCGCCTCATGAAGAACCCGCTTGCGCGGGGGAGGCCCCGGTCAAATCCTCAATCAGCAAGTCTAGCTTCGCTAGACAGTCCACTTCGTATTCGCTGTACCGCTCATCCCGCTTTCTTCGGAATTCTGCGTCTGCGCTGTCGGCGGCTCCCCGTACACCGGGATCTTCCAGAAACTCATCAAGAGGACGATTGCCAATATCTTCCTGCAATGCTTCAATCTCATGTTGCGCCTCCATGTATTCATAGATTTTCCTGTCCCTCTCCTGAAAGAACCGGAACACCAAAACCAATACTACCAGAACCAGCATACCCGCCGCTCCGGTAATTACACCTTTCAAAAAATTATTCATATTTTCCTCCCGCCAAGGATGGCGGTGTTTTAGTGGTTAGTTGGAGTTTTTGTTATACAAAAACTCCAGGCCGAAAAATGACATGGAAGTCATTTTTCGGCATTCCACCTTGAAATGACCTTTAAGCCCACAATCCCGAACAAGACCATCACCACCACCGCAAACCATATCCAGTCTTTAATGTACCCCCGCACTAATAACCATGTCGCAAGGTACAGACAAAACGGCTTGAACCCCAGCATTTTAGAGGGCAGGGCGATAATCCTTTTGCCGAGTATCGCTAACAGTTCTTTCCCCGTATGTTCCCAGGAAGGTCTGTCCGATATTTGAATTCCATCACTGTCGCTCATGTATAAACCCCTTACCTGCGTGATAGCCCGGACAGGAAGTCCACGCCTTTCAGCAGGGGTTTCCTGGAGACATGGGGCGTAATGCGGGAACCCATACTGTAAAATTCCCCGCATACCTGCTTTTCCAACCAGAACGGTTCCCGGTGCTGCGCTTCTTTTCCCCCTTTGGCGCAGTAACACAGCCGGTTATTGGCCGTTGACTTCGCCGATACTTCAATGAAGGCAGTCAAGACACGTTTTGTTTTTTGTTTTTGCCATCCAAGCCCCCAACTCCATGTACCGCGAAAATTCCGGGTCAAGGCCGTACCGGGTTTTCCCCTCCGCCGCCAGCTTCGCCAAGGCTTCACGGTCAAGTCCCCGGACAGCTGCTTCATGCCCGTTGCGCTGGAACCAGTCCGACACACATGAACGGCAGTACCAGAGGCGGCTGGTCTATCTCCATGCCGCTTATCCTTTTTCGTAAAGTAGAACACCGCCCGAATATCGGAAGGCCGGGGATTTGTCAAGGCGGTGTCAACAGCCAATAGAAATGTCCCCGGAAAGAGGTATGAAATTCGCGCTTCAAAAGAAATTCCACAAGATAGCCGATTCCAAAACTCAGCAACCGCTCAGATACAATACTCCTTCCCCGGACCAGCCGGACGGCTCTTCCGCCACCATCATGCTAAAGAAATCCGGCGGCATTTGGTGGTTCATGGTTGTAATAACCTGTACCTCCAGGGTATTGAGTCCGGTTTTTAGGCAGGCCGGCGGAACTTCCAGCCGGTAGGGGGTGGAAATAAGGCTGCCTATGGCCTGCCCGTTGATATACACTAGGGCGGTTTCGTGAACCATACCCAGGTCCAGTATTGCCCGCCGGGGAACCTGTTCAAGGGTAAAGCGATTTTTCGCGATGGTAATCTGTCCTTCCGGAATAAAGGCCGGGCTGACCGGCCCATCGCCCAGGTCTCCGGAAACATAGATTCTGCTTTCGTAGGGCAGCAGGCTTATCCGGTCTTGATCTTTTTCGATTAGGCGGTTGTCCATGGGATCGTATTGTACCGCTCCCGACGGCAGGGTTAAGGTAAGGTTTATGGATTCGCAGGGATGCTCGTTAAACAGAAAATAAACATCCAGGGCCGTAGCAGCCTCCTGGCTTTCATGCACATAGTGCATGGCCCTGAGATAATCGTGCCGTTCCTTGCAGATGTTTACCCCCATTCCTTTTTCCGCAAGGCTCTGAACAACCGCATCGACATTAGAGTCGTCCACATACTCGATCCTGATCCCCTGCTTTGCCACCGCCTCAAGTTTTGCCTGTAACTTCCCGGGATAATATGCAGCCTTGGGGACAAGAAGAACCTGATGGGTGATTTTTTCCAGCAAGTCCAGTGGTACAATATCAAAATCGATCTGTTGACGGGTCAGATGTTTTGCCATGCGGCTTAGGGGATAGCTGCTTCCGCACCATTCCAATTCAGCCGGGTACAGTACCGCAAGGGAAATAACTTCTTTTCCGCCGTTGAGGAGATGGGCCGCCCGGTTCATATAGGTCATCAAGCGGCCAAACCAGGGGAATTGAGTATTTTTTCCATGGGCATAGAAGTGGGGCGGACAGTCGCGGTCAGGAAAGGCTGCCATGCTAAAAGCATGGGGCACAAAATGGTTTACCCCCCGGACCAGGAAATGATCAGCCAGCCATTTTTCAAGCCGTAGGCCTTCATGCCAGCCAAAGGCGCCGAAGATCTCTACCATGGATTTGCCTTTTTTTTCCGGGTGGAGATGGGCACAGCTGGACCCAAGTTTGGCAAGTTCATAATGGAATAGTTCACCGTTCCACTTAAGGCCCCCGGGCATAGTGTTCATATCCTGTATATCATCCAGCCCCGGAAGCAGCTGGTTTAGTACCACGTCCACCCCACCCATGGCATAACCCTCCATGGCGCGGAAATAGTGGCCCATGCCGACCCCGGTGGCGGTGTGTACCCCGTTGTCCTCAAGTACATGGCCGATATGTTCCACTCCCCGTTCGGTACACCACCCTTCCAATTTGCGGGTAAAATTTTCCCGCACCAGGGCTGTTACCCGGTCCATGTAGATAACCCGGAATTCTTTGCCCCCATCGCCGTGCAGGTCCCAAAGATCCGGCCAGTAGATCATATCCCCCTTTAGTTCTTCCCGAAGCTCAGTTGACCAGGGCAGGGGAATGTTTTTCCCCAACTGGTAGTCAAATTGATAGCCCCACAGGACATTCCCCAACTCGGTTTCATCAGAAAAAAAACCCCGGAAGGTTTTGCCAAAGTCAACCCCATAACGCTGGTAATGGGGTTCATAAACCGCTTCAATGAGGATTTCCCCTGCCTTGGGATCGAGGAGGTTTACATGATCCGGCCGGGACTGGGGGGTTTGGGGGTTTGGCCGGGTTTCGTAAAAAAGGTAAACCCGCCAATGCCCCGGAGGAAGGTCCCAAAGGATTTTTTGATCCTCGGTTATTCTGTTCGGGATGATCCGTTTTTCCCCTTGAACTGCCACAGCGCCGATAAATTCCGGCGGACTTGCTTCCGCCGTGGCTTTAGGATCAAAAGGGTTTTTTAACGAAGCTATAGTGTTTTGGTAAATAAACTTCATGTCCCGGCGGGGCCCCACCGCGTCAATATAGGTCATCTCAAGAAAGCGTTTGCGGCTTTCCGGATATTTAGTTTTTACCAGTCCGTTACAGTATCCGGTGGGAAAATGGGAATCGTCCAGCACCCAAACTCCCATGGCCCGTTTTCCGGCCTCGTCCATAATCACATCCATGGTTGCCCACCACCGGGGTCCGCAAAAATCAGGATGGGGCCGGCTCTCTATACAAACCGCCCCAATTCCACAGCCATGGATGATCTCCATATAGTGGCGGATGGTTTTTTCATCTTCTCCCCGCTGCCAGAAAAAGGGGAATAGGTAATTGGCGCCTTGCCCTGAAAGAACTTCATGCAGCCTTTGGTTCATAGGAGTCTCCTTATCCCTTTATTGCACCCAGGGTGATGCTTTTTACAAAATATTTCTGAAAGAAGGGATATGCAATAAGTATGGGCAGTACCGCGATGGCGGCGATGGCCATACGTACCGAGGCGGTGGGAAGGCGGATGTTCAGCCGGGCGCCAACCTCGTTGTTGGCCAAATACTGCACATTGGTCAGAATCGCGTTGAGCAGCACCTGGATGCTGTACCAGGTGTCATCGCTTAGATAGATCATTCCATTGTACCAGTTGTTCCAATAGCCAAGCCCGGTCATCAGGCCAATAGTCGCCAGAATAGGTGTGGAAATCGGCAGTACAATTTTGAAAAGAATGCCGTATTCCCCTGCTCCGTCAATACGGCCGGCTTCGATCATTTCCCCGGGAACGCTGGATATAAAATAGCTGCGGATTAGGATCACGTTAAAGGCATTCATCAACATTCCCGGAACAATCAAGGCCCACAAAGTGTTTTTAAGATGAAAATATTGGGTATACATGATATAGGTGGGTACCAGGCCGCCGTTAAACAGCATGGAGAATATCAGCAGAAACGAAACAAGGCCCCGTCCGGGAAGATCCCTTATGGCAAGAGGATAGGCCAAAAGCACGGTGATGACCAGGGAGATGCCGGTCCCCAGGGCGGTAGTGATGACGGTAATGCCGTAGGCCCGGAGGATAGCTTCTTTTTGCAGCCATAGGTACTCATAGGCGGCGAAACTAAACTCCCGGGGTAAAAGCTGATATCCGGACAAAACCAGGGAATTCTCGCTGGTGACCGAGGCGGCGATCATGATAACAAAAGGAATAACACAAGCCGCTGATGCAAGGATCAGTATAAGATGAGAAAACAGCAGGATTCCTTTTTCCTGTGGTGAAACCATGTTTTGCTCCTAAAACAAACCTTCTAAAACAAAGCGCCGGAGGGTTCTATCTTCCGCACCACCCCATTGGCGGTGATGATGCAGATAAATCCGACAATGGACTGATAAAACCCCGCGGCAGAGGACATTTGGATGTTTCCCAAATTCAGCAATGCCCGGTACACATAGGTGTCGATGGTGTTGGTTACATCGTAAAGCGCGCCCTGGTTCAGGGGTACCTGGTAAAAAAGGCCGAAGTCGGAATAAAACATCCGCCCCACCGCCAGGAGGGTAAGGATGATCACCGTAGGCTTGAGCAGGGGCAGGGTGATATGCCAAAGCTGGCGGAATTTCCCGGCCCCGTCCATGTAGGCCGCTTCGTAATAGTCCTTGGGGATGCTCACCAGAGAAGAAAGGTAGATGATGCAGTTAAACCCAAAACCCTTCCAGGTACTGACCAGAACCAGAATAAAAGGCCAGTATCGCTTTGCCTGGTACCACATAATTTCTTCCCTGCCCAGGGGGAGCAGAATCGATTTGTTGATAAGCCCGGTATCCATGGAGAGGAAAGCATAAACCAGGTATGCCACAATCACCATGGAGATAAGGTAGGGCAGGAGAATCAGATTCTGGTATATGCTTTTGGCAAAAGGCCTCCTTACTTCGTTCAGGACAAGGGCAAAAAAGATCCCCGTTATCATATGTACCCCGATAAACACCAGATTGTAGAGGATGGTGTTTCTGGTAATCACAAAAGCATCGGGGGTGATGAAAAGAAATTTGAAATTCTCCAGGCCGACCCAGGGGCTCCTGAGGATACCCAGCCGAAAGTTCAGCCGCTTAAAAGCAATAATCAGGCCGAACATGGGGATATAGTTGTTGATCACCAGGTACAAAAGGCCGGGTATCATCATGGTGTAAAGCGGCCAATACCGCCGTGCCAAAGAGCCCTTTTTCACGGTCCCTACTTTCCGTTTGCCGCAAACCACGCGTTAAGCTGACGTTGTTTTTCCGCTATAACCTCGTCCAGTCCCCGCCTGTTTAAGCTTGGCGTTAAATTCGTCCAGCAGCGTAATATCCACGCTGCCGGTTTCCAGGTTAACCCGGTATTGATCCGCCACCGCGGTGAGGGCGGATATTTGCGCCATAACCCTGCTGTTGTCAAAGCTAAAGCCCATGGCCGGGGAAGGGGCGGCGCTGTTGTTGTAGGCCTGAAGCTGTTTGTAAAGATCCGGCGGCGATCCTTCCCAAACATAAGAAAGCCACTGGTTTCCAAGCTGCCAGCTCATATTGAGCATATAGGGCGAATCCGCGGCGCTTACCCCGGAGGGATACCCGATGGTCCCGTCAGGGCGCTTAACGTAATGTACCCCTTCAATTCCGTAGTCGATTAGGTTGATCAACACCGGATCGGTAAAAAGCAGGTTCATAAGGATCATGGATTTTTCCGGGTGTTTTGCGTTAAGGGGAATGGCCCACATTAATCCGTTGATGTCCGATGTGGTGGAATAGCCCTGATTGATCCTGGCCAGTTCCAGGGGCATACCGGCGCTTACGGCGTCTTCAACTTCTATCCCCGGTTTTCCCAGGGTAAAGTAGGCGCATGCCGCACCTGCCCGCAGCGCAACAGCATTACTATCCTCTTTAGTTGCCGCATCCCGGGGAATATAGCCGGCTAAATACCAGGAACGGAACAATTCAACCCGTTGGCGGTATATGGGGGTTTCAAAAAGATTAACCACCTTGCGATCCTGCCCTATCAATACCCCAAAATCGTCCCCCAAAGTATCGTGGGGAATCGATAAGGTGACGCAATTTACACTGTTGGATAGGTTAAGGGGGTAGAAGTTTGGTTCCGCCTTTTTTATGGCCGCTAAAATGGGGGTAACATCCTCAATGGTTTTTACCTTGCCCAGGTCCAGCCGGTACTTGTCCACATATTCCCTGGTAACCAAAAGACCGAAGCCCCTGGCCATATCCTTCAGGGCAGGAATTCCCACTTGTTCACCGTTTATGCGGCAGGCGGAAAGGTAGCGTTCCCCCACGGTCTTTACCATTTCCTGACCGTGTACCTTCAAAAGATCGTCCAGGGGTATGAGCTGGCCCTGCTGAAAGTAGGAATTGGCCTGGGAGCCCATAACAGGCAATAAATCCAGGGGCTCGCTGGGGGAAGCCAGCATGAGGGGGATTCGCTGGAAGGATTCGCCTATACCAAGGGGCATAAGTTTTACCTTGATGCCCAAATTTTTTGCAGCCAGATACTCGTTTATGGCGGCCTCCACCTTGGGCGTATCCGGCGGAATCATGCCCCATGTATTATAGACCCACACCAGTTCATCCACCCGGCCGGATCCGGCGGCGGCGGATTGGTTACCGCCGCAGGGCGCCATTTGCAGGGCAAAACAGACCAGCAGAGCGCATAGGAATACACATTTTTTCATTTTGCTTTCCTCCTGAACAACAGGTTTTTCCGGACTTGGTTCCGGTAACTATTTAAATAGTATGAAGCGAAAATTTTTACTTCCGCTACCTGTTTCTTGACTACTTTGTTATGAATTCTCGACTTTTTGCTGTTTCTTATCTGCTCCTCACCGGTATCATGGTATAATAGGTCCATGAAAAAGAGAGCTTTTTCCCTGCCCCTGGGTTTTCTTGTATTTTTTCTGCTGGCCGCGGTTATCCTTCCCGCAGGGCTGCTTATATTGTTAACCTATCAGGGGGCATCGGCGCTGCTGGTGGAGCAGGCGGGGGGAAGCTACCGGGAGCTTCTCAGCCTTAAGCAGCAGGAAATTGATCACCGGCTTTTAGTTGCCGGCGTTTTCCTGGACAACCTGGTATCGTCCAACAACCAGGACTTTCTCATAGCCCGCTTTACCACCGACAGAAACCGGTATATGCATACCAAATATGCCATTTATCGTTCCGTGATTGATCACATCCCCATGATCGGCAATATCGATTTCTTCTATTTTTACAACCGCCGTTTTGATGACGATATGATGATCAGCGTTAATTCCCAATTTCGGGCGGAAAACGAAATGCTGCGCCGGGACTTGACGTCCATGTATGCCGCGGAACAAACCCTGCTGCAGTGGTGGCATTGCGAAAAACGCACGGGAGGGTACTATTTACTCCGCAGCTATATATCGGATACAGTGATGATAGTTTTAGGTATAAACCTTGCCCACCTGCTCCCCGAATTACCGGAAGCCGCAGGTGGTGATAAGGGCTTTTTCTTTTTTGCCGATCCCCGGAGCCGGGTACTGGTTTCCGGTTCCGCCGGACATTCCGGCCTGCCCTTGCCCGGCAATACCGGCGAAGGGGGAAATCGCGGGGTCCTCCAAAAGCCGTCCGCCTACGGCATCTACACTCTGGGCCTGTCTTTCAACCGGCAGGAACTTTATCAGCAGCTTCCGGCGACTGTCCGGTTTGGGTTTTTGGGCATAACCCTGATTATTCTTGCCGTTATTGTTTTTGTGTATGTGCTCCTCAATCGACTGGTACTCCATCCCATATCACTGGCCGCATCGGTTATGGACCGGGTTGGCTTTGGCGAAATGGATGAGCGGCTTCCCGAACGCGTCCTGTCCCGGGAGTTAACCCTGATGAACCGGAGCTTTAATCAAATGCTCGAAAAAATAACCGCACTGCGAATGAATGTGTACCA
>JAITLF010000114.1 GCA_031278025.1 Treponema sp. | reverse complement strand
GGCAAGCTCAAATGGGAGGCCGGGGATTAATTTTTACGAAAATCACCTGGGGGACGGGAACCATCCCGGGGCGCCAGGGGGCGGTTTCATTTGACGCGTTAGGGGGCCTGCCGCCGCGCCAGCCGCCCCGCCTTGGCGAAAATGTCCGCCAGGTACTTGCCCTCCCGGACCGTCAGGCCCGCCCGGCAGATGAGGTCCCGGAGAAACCGCTCCTGGATTTCCCCTTTTTCTCTGCATCTCTGTGGTCTCGTGGTGAATTTTCTTCAAATTAGTATGACGTTGCCCTGGGGAGGCCGATAAAACGGTGCCGATAAAACCGGTTGACAAATCATACGTGCCTTGATATTATTACCTAGTAAACCTACGTAAAAACTATTTTTTAAGGAGTTTGATTATGAAAAGAAGAAAAATTGTTGCCGTTCTGGTGTTGTTCCTGGCGGCCGCGGCATTGTTCGCCGGGGCCAAGAAGGAGAGCGCCGGTATTGCCACCCTTATCCGGGTGGGGACCGAGGGGGCGTATCCGCCCTATAACTACGTGACCGAACAGGGTGAAGCCGACGGATACGATGTGGCGGTGGTAAAGGCCATTGCCGGGCTGCTGCCCGAATACCGGGTTGAATTCGTACCCACCGCCTGGGATGGTATCTTCGTGGCCCTTGAGGGGGGCGACTTTGATCTCATCGCCAGTAACCTCGGCTGGCGTAAGGAGCGGGAAGAGAAGTATTACCTGTCCACCGTACCCTACCTCTGGAGCGCCTCCAGCCTGGTCTTTAAGGCCGGACGCGGCGATATCCGTTCCCTGAAGGATCTGGAGGGTAAAAAGGTAGCCGCCGGCGTGGGGACCGCCTCCACCACCCAGCTTGAAGACTACATTAAACAGACCGGGAGGAAGATCGAGATCGTTTTTACCGACGGCAATATTGTAAACGCCCTCACGGAAATCGAAACCGGCCGGGTGGACGCCACCATAAGCTCGATTATTACCACCCAGCTTACCGCCGACTCCCTGGGATATAAGATCGATTCGGCGCCCATTACCGACCCGGAGTGGACCAGTACCTCCGTCAATTCCATCCATCTTTTGTTTCCGAAGACCGAACAGGGCAGGGACTACCGGGACAAATTCGATGCGGCGCTGAAGCAGCTCCACGAGAACGGTACGCTTAGGGAACTTTCGCGGAAATATTTCTTCGGCAAGGACTATACTACCAAAGAGGCTTTGGAAGCCGGTGTGTAGCCCCGGTTTTTACGGAGCATAAAGATGGGAAAGATATTTGATCCCGCCTTTATGCTTCAATCGGCGCCGGAAATCCTCACGGCGCTGCCGGTAACGCTTTTTCTGGCCTTTATTGCGGGGGCCATAGGGCTTATCATCGCATTTGGGGTGGCGTTGGTGAGGTACTTTAATGTGCGTTTCCTCACGGGCCTCTGCAAGGTTTATGTGTCCTATATCCGCGGCACCCCCGCGCTGGTCCAGATCATGCTGGTGTACTTCGGTATTCCCCTCATCCTTCGGGCCTTGAACGAATATTTTGGAACCGGTTTTAATGTGAACGGCGTACCCCGCATGGTCTTCGCGATTGTGGCCCTGTCTTTTAACGCCGGGGCGTATATGTCGGAAACGATCCGCAGCGCCCTCCTGGCGGTGGATGTGGGGCAGCTTGAGGCGGCCTACAGCGTCAACATGAGCGTCAGCCAGACCCTGGTGCGGATCGTGGTACCCCAGGCCTTCGGCATTGCTATTCCGCCTCTGGCCAACACCCTGGTGTCCCTTATCAAAGAAACATCCCTGGTGTTCACCATTTCAATCATCGACCTCATGGCCCGGGCCCGCATAGTCGGTTCCCGGGGCTACCGTTTTTTTGAAATCTATGTGGTAGTTTCAATCATCTACTGGGTGTTGTGCGCCGGTATCGCCCGGCTCCTGGGAGTGGCCGAAAAGCGGGCCCGTAAATATGAGCGGGGTATTGCTGAATGATATACCTGGAGCATATCAGCAAGTCCTTTGGGGATAATCAGGTTCTCCGGGATGTAAGCCTTTTGATCAACAGGGGAGAAATTGTTTCGATCATCGGGCCCAGCGGCGCGGGCAAAACAACGCTGCTGCGAACCCTGAACTGGCTGGAAAAGCCTGACGCCGGGAGCGTTACCATCGGCGATGCACGGGTTAACGCGGCGGCGGTAAAAAAAAGTGATGTGTACCGGCTGCGTTCCAAGTCGTCTATGGTGTTCCAGCATTACAATCTTTTTAAGAATAAAACGGTGCTGCAGAATGTCACCGAAGGCCTCACGGTGGTCAAGAATCTGCCCAAGTCCCAAGCCGATGACAAGGCGATGATGATCCTTTCGTCTATCGGTCTTGCGGACAAGGCCGGGGAATACCCCTCCCGGCTTTCCGGTGGACAGCAGCAGCGGGTGGGCATAGCCCGGGCCCTGGCGGTTGATCCGGAGGTGATGCTTTTTGACGAGCCCACCAGCGCCCTTGATCCCGAGTGGGTATCGGAGGTGCTGGATGTAATAAAACGGATTGCCCTGGCGGGAATGACCATGATCCTGGTGTCCCACGAGATGCATTTTGTCCGGGAGGTTTCGTCCCGGGTAATCTTTTTTGATGCCGGTATTCCGGTGGAGGACGGAACGCCGGAGGATATCTTTGTTCATCCCCGGCAGGACAGGACCCGTCAATTTTTTATGAAGAACAACGAATACCAGCCGGTTTGGTAAAACAGCGCCTGCGGTTAAAGAGAGGAAAAGAGCATGGCAAAGATATTTTATCCCGATTTTTTTAATGATGTTTTTGGACCCATCATGCAGCCCGGTTCGTCCACCAGTTTCGCGGGAAACAGCCGGATAGGGCGGGTTGCCTCTCACGCCGTGCGGGGCGGCGTGAAGCGGGTGAAAATTCGCTTCAACCCCGAAGACCGGGGGCATATACAAAAACTGGGCAACATGATGGAAGACCGGGCCCTGTTGGGGGGACTCCAGGGTTTTGCCCCCGATGATGAGCGGCTTTTCAGCGCCCACGAGCTGGCCCGAGAAAAAAATATCTCCTACGAATTCGGCGCCCTGGACAGGGCGAATAAGTATCCATCTTCCACCCAGTTTGATATGGAAAACAGCGCCGGCGAAAAAGGCCGGCTCATCGGAGCCTCCATCGGGGGCGGCATGATCATGATCTCCGAGATCAACGGGTTTCCGGTGTCATGGCAGGGCGATACCCACGCAATCCTCATAGAAAAAACACCGTCTAACGCCGGCGCTTACGATGAATGGCTGGCGTTTACCGGTTCCCGGTACGGCGACGAGCAGGGCGGCGCTTTTATTCAGTCAACCCTGACGAAAAACGAAACCGGCGGGGAGGCGTGGTTCGTGGAACTTTCACAGCCTGTCCCCCGGGAAGAGATGGAACGCTTTTTTGCTTTCCGGGATTTTTTGGTTTTTCCCGCCATTCTGCCGGTGATCACCTTTAACGGGAGAAAGCCCCAACTCTTCAAAACCGTTGACGAATGGATTGCCTTTGCGGAGCAGGAGGGCATTTCCTTTGTCCAGGCGGCGATTGAGTATGAGAAGGCTTTTTCAGGCTGGGATGATACGCAGATCTGGGACTATTTTGAGCGGATTCGGGGAATTCTCTTTAATCAAATCCATGCCCTGGAAGACCGGGGCACCTTTCCGGTGGCGGACACGCCCCTCCTCCCGGTTTACGGCAAACAGTGGAAACGGTACAAGGATGCCGGCAGGGTCTTACAGGACCCGCTGACAAGCCGTATCATGGATTACGCCTTTTCGACCAACGCGAAAATTCCGGGGGTAAAGATCGTTCCCGGCCCCATGGGAACCGGGGGCGGTTATCTTTTCTCCGCCCTTGAGGGGGTACGGGAACACCGGGACTTCCCGGTGGAAAAACAACTGGAGGGCTTGGCCGTGGCCGCCGCTTTGGGCGCCATCGCCTATACCCTTTGCCGGGCTTCGGGAGCTTCGGGCTGTGTGGGCGAGTCCGGAATCTGCTGCGCCATGGCCTCCGGCGCCATCACCTGGATGGCCGGCGGCAGCGGGGCCCAGGTACAGAACGCCGCGTCCATGGCCCTCCAGGCCAACATCGGCATCCCCTGCGATCCGGTTCCCGGAGGGCTCGAATTCCCCTGCCTGACCCGCACGGTCCGCTCGGCAGTAACCGCGCCGCTTTACGCCGATATGGCCCTTTCCGGCATTGAGCCGCTTATTCCCTATCATGAAATGCTTTGGGCCATTGAAGAGAACCGCGTAAAATACGGCGACGCGGTCTCCGGCCCCGGCTGCGGCGTAAACTGTACCGCCACGGCGGCGCAATGCCAGCGGTTCCTCGCCGCCGAGGTAATGGAAGGCAAGCTCAAATGGGAGGCCGGGGATTAATTTTTACGAAAATCACCTGGGGGACGGGAACCATCCCGGGGCGCCAGGGGGCGGTTTCATTTGACGCGTTAGGGGGCCTGCCGCCGCGC